>JAISQX010000016.1 GCA_031273965.1 Clostridiales bacterium | reverse complement strand
TGACCGCTTTATCCCCAAAATCCCCCAACCATGACTAAACTTCCAATACTAACCGCCGTCATTTCCAATACTAACTGCAACACTGGTATCACTGTTGCTCTTACTTTTGGAATTTACGAAATCTTACGAAAAACTTATTATGCGGTACGTCACATTCTTGACCAAACGATAAAAATCTGTTATTATTATATCGACGAGGATATTCAATAATTTATCCGTCAAATATTGGCAGTATGTGCCGAAAATAAAATTATCGGAGGATTTCTAATCATGGCAAAATACATTTGCAATCTCTGCGGATACGTTTACGACGAGGCGTTAGGCGACGAGGATGCCGGCGTCAAACCAGGAACACTATGGAAAGACGTTCCGGACGACTATACTTGCCCCGTTTGCGGCGCGGGCAAGGATCAATTCGAAAAACAATAAAACTATCGCGCTGAAATTTGCGTCTATATTATACAATTTTGTACGGACTTACGCGTAAAAATTTCTTTTAACGCATAAAAATTTTACGTTTTTTTGCTGCGTTTATCGGCGATTCGCATAATACGGCGCACGCGGCGGTTCTTAAATAAAGAGGTCTTTATGTCATATAAAAAAATAAAAGAAGGTTTATATTCCGTCGGAATATTAAACCCGAACTTGCGTGTCTTTGATATCGTTATGAAGACGGATTTTGGAACTTCATATAATTCCTACGTCATCAAGGACAAAAAAAATGCGCTTATAGAAACATGTCACCACAGATTTTTTGACGAATACGTCGAAAATATCCAAAGCGTAATACCCTTAAACGATATAGATTATATAATCTTAAATCACACCGAACCCGATCACAGCGGCGCGCTCGAACGCTTGGCGGAGCTGTGCAAAAATGCAAAAATTCTATGTTCGCGCGCCGCGTCCGTATATTTAAAATCCATTGTAAACAACGATTCCATAAAATTTGACGTTGTCAAAGACGGAGACATATTAAACCTCGGTTCGCTTGATCTAAAATTTATCGCCGCCCCGTTTTTACATTGGCCCGATACGATGTTTACTTATTGCGAAGGTTTAAAAACCGTATTTACATGCGATTTTCTCGGGTCTCACTTCTGCGAACCGAATGTTACCGATACAAGGATATCCTATCCCGAAAAATACAAAACCGCGTTAAAAGGTTATTTTAACGATATATTTTCGCCGTTCATTCCTTATGTCCGCGCGGGTTTGGAAAAGCTCGAATCCGTCGAATTTGATACGGCGTGCGTAAGTCACGGGCCCGTGCTTACGGACAGAGGCTTCTTGGAATGCGCTCTTGAAAGCTATAAAACATGGAGCAAGGAAAAAACGAGAACGGCGCTTTGCCTGCCCGTTTTTTATTGCAGCGCGTACGGCTACACTCGAAAGCTTGCGGAAACCGCCGTATCCGAAATAAAAAAACTCGTTAAGGATGCCGAAACGTCGGCTTACGATATAATCGAACATAATATGGAAGATTTGGCTTCCGTCATGAACGGCTCCGACGGTTTTATGATAGGCTCTCCTACCCTAAACCGAAACGCGGTTTCGCCCGTCAGAGAATTGTTGGCTATGATAGATGTAATTAACGGTCAAAAAAAACCTATAGGCGTCTTTGGCTCTTACGGGTGGAGCGGCGAAGCCGTTCCTTCAATCGTTGCGGAACTCAAGTCGCTCCGTTTGCAGACCATAGGCGAGGGATTAAAAATAAACTTTTACCCTTCGGAAGACGATTTGGAAAAAATGCGTCTCTATACGAAAGAATTTTGCGGCGCGTTTAATCGATAATACGACCATAGCGCGATAGCGTAAATCGGGGAAAAGCGAATCCTATAAGATTTTTATCCCTTAAAAGGCATTTTTTGACAGTCATAGCGCCGTTACGACTAAAGAAAATACCGCGTTCGCGGCAAAAAGCGTTAAATTTATAAAAAATTTTCAAACCCCTCCGCCATATCTCCGGCTCCCAAAACCAACAGGCACGTATAATTCTTCATTTCCTCTTTAACTAATCGCTTGAGCTTCCCAAATTCGTCGGCATACGCGAGTTTTTTTTCATCAAAGCGTTTTTCCTCTTTAATCGCCAAATAAAGCTCGTACGCGCTTTTACCCATATCCGGCGTTTCTCTTGCGGCGTATTCGCGCGCTATTATGAGTCTGTCCGCGCCGTCGAAGCATGTCAGAAACTCGTTCATCAATCTTTCCGTTCTGGAATATGTATGCGGTTGAAAGCATACCGCAACGCTTTCGCCAAAAACCTCTTTCGCCGAAGCTATTGTCGCTCTTATTTCGCTGGGATGGTGCGCATAATCGCTTATTATATGACAGCTATTATATAAACACAATATTTCAAAGCGTCTTTTTACGCCTTTAAACGATTCTATTGCTCTTATCGCCGCATCGCTCTCCGCGCCGCAAGCATCCGCGACGGCAAGACACGCCAAAGCGTTTAAGACGTTATGCCTGCCAAAAAGCTTATTGTTTATTTCCGTCCTAAAAATTCCGTCCACATACAAATCAAATACATACCCTCCGTTATGCCCTTCAATTTTTCTCAGATTCCTCGCGGAATAATCCCCGTCGTTTATTCCAAAGGTAATTACTCCGATATTTTTTACATCTTCGTAGACGCGCTTATATTTTTCATCCGAATTTATAATCAATTTTCCTCCGGTCTTTATCCTTTGAGTAAATCTTCTAAAATTATCGTATACGCTTTCTTCGTCGCCGTAATAATCGGGATGATCCATTTCCACATTGAGAATAACGGCGATATCCGGGGCAAGCGCCAAAAAATTCCCTCTGTATTCGCATGCTTCGGTGACAAAAAAGTCCCTTCCCGAGTTAAAATAATTTCCGCCCAGATCCAAAGCTTCGGCTCCGATGTGCGCGGTAATTCGTTTCCCCGCCGATTTTAACGCGGATGCGGTGAGCGATGTAACCGTGGATTTCCCGTGTATACCGCCGACGGCTACGCATATTTTACATCCGTCCGCCACTTCGGCAAGGTATTCGCTTCTTGGAATACACGGTATCCCCCGCTCTCTCGCGTAGCTCAACTCCCTATCGTCCTCCTTTATCGCCGAGCTATATACGACGCGTTCCGCGCTTTCTATTACATCCGTATCGCCGCCCTCGTAAACGTACGCGCCCAATGCTTTTAATTTATCCGTAAATCCGTTGCAATGTACGTCCGAACCGCTTACAAGCCAACGCCTAACCAAAGCGTCCTGCGCCAAAGCGCTCATGCTAACTCCGCCGGCGCCTATAAAATGTATTCGCTCTTTTAAAAACCTTTCTTTCATACAATATTCTATTCAATACCGATAATAAAATTTACCGCCGAATATTCGCCGCCGCGCGGGTTTATGTATAAAGCCGAGTCGCGTTGTTTTTCGCGTTGAGACTGCGGAATAATTAACTTGAGATTTTTGCGAGCGGACTTTTGAGATAAATTTTGACCTTTTTGCGCCTTAGGCGTAGCGGAGCTACGTTAAAAGGCGCAAATGGCAGAATTTAACCAAAAGGACGTCGCAAAAAATAAAGCTACAAGGTTGCGGTTAATTATTCCGCAGCCTCAAAGTAAATATACTTGGCGGCACCGTTAAGCGCATTTTTTCACGGAGCATTAAAAAACTTTTTTTATCGGTTTTTGAGTATAAAAAAAGAATTACGATAAAACGCAATTCTCTCTTTAATCCAAACGAACGCTTTGTTTTTTTTCGGCGTCAGGCGTCTATAACTCGCCGTTAATCAGCACGGCTCTTATGCGTCTCACTCCCGATGAAGAGCTTTGTTCCTTTTCTATTTTAAACACGCCGAGTTCGCGCGTATTTTTTGCATGAGGACCGCCGCATATCTCCTTACTAAAGCCGCCTATCGTATATACCTTTACGATTTCTCCGTACTTGGACTCAAAGACGCCCAACGCGCCTTTGTTCTTGGCTTCTTCCACGCTCATTTCTTCCAAAACTATGTCGATTTCCGCTTTTATCACATCGTTTACGATTTTTTCCGTCTCGGAGATTTCGTCGGAAGTCATCGGGCGCCCGAAACTAAAATCAAAACGCAATCTTTCCGCCGTTATGTTGCTTCCCCTTTGAAAAACCCCCTCGCCTAACACTCTTCTCAATGCCGCCTGCAAAAGATGCGTCGCCGTATGAAGCCGCGTCGTCTCGTCCAAATGATCGTGAAGTCCGCCCTTAAACTTCTGTTCGGCGCCCGCCTGCGATTTCTGTTGGTGCGATACAAACGCGGCGTCAAAGCCCGCCCGGTCAACGGTCAAGCCCTTGTCCTTCGCAAGCTCCTCGGTTATCTCTACGGGGAATCCGAAAGTATCATAAAGCCTGAACGCCGCCGCTCCGTCGATGACTCCCGTCGTAATTGCGGCGACTTTTTCAAACTCTTTAAGTCCGCCGTTTAAAGTTTTTTCAAACTTTTCGATTTCTTTTTTTATTTCGCTTATTATTCCGGCTTTGTTGCGTTCTAACTCTCCGTATACGTTCGCATATTGTCCGACATAAAGCTCGGCAAGTTCCCACAACGTCGAAACTCTTATTGAAAGTTTTCTGGCATATCTTATAGCGCGTCTTATAAGCCGCCTCAATACATAGCCCTGATCTATATTCCCCGGGGTGACGCCTCTCTCATCGCCTATTATGAACGTCGCCGTTCTCATATGGTCGGCTATTATCCTAATCGCGCGCGTCGCCTCCTCCGACTCGCCGTACTTAGCGCTTGCTTCGGACCCGATAAGCTTTATCGCATCGATAAAAAGATCGGTCTCGTACACGGATTTGTATCCGTTTAATATGCATATGGTACGCTCAAGCCCCATACCCGTATCGACGTTTTTATTGTCGAGCGGGACAAATTTTCCCTCTGCGGTCTTGTTGTATTGCATAAAAACATTATTCCAAATTTCTATGAATTTTCCGCAATCGCACGCGGGCGAACAATCCGGCGAACACTTGGGCTTTTTTGTATCGATAAATATCTCCGTATCCGGGCCGCAAGGTCCCGTAAGTCCCGCGGGTCCCCACCAGTTATTCTTTTTTGGCAAAAAATAAACCTGTTCGGGGCTTAATCCCTCCGATACCCAATATCCGGCGCTGTCGACGTCCCTTGGACTGTCGCCGTCGCCCTCAAAAACCGAAACGGCAAGGTCTTTAGGATTGATTTTCAATACGTTCACAAGGAAATCATAGCTGAAATGTATAGATTCCTTTTTGAAGTAATCGCCCAAAGACCAGTTGCCGAGCATCTCAAAAAAAGTGCAATGAGTGGCGTCGCCCACCTCGTCAATGTCGCCGGTTCTGACGCATTTTTGTACGTTGACAAGCCGCTTCCCCAACGGATGTTTTTCTCCCATTAAATACGGTTCAAGCGGATGCATGCCCGCGGTAGTGAATAGCACCGTCGGATCATTTTCGGGTATAAGCGAAGCCGAGCCTATAACGGCATGACCATGATTCTTAAAAAAATTAAGATATTGCGTCCTCAATTCGGATGAAGTAAGTTTTTGCATATTACCAACCTTTTACAATATTTTTTCATTCTTTTTTTGACGTTAAGGATATTCTTACGGCAGCGATTATTCCTATGCCAAAAAGCCGTTTGTCTTATTCCGGCGTATACGGCTCGCCGCTTTATACGCATGTATATATTAGCATATCATATATTATCATAATTATCGCGCCGTGTCAACCTCTACTCTTTGTTTTTCTTCTTCCACGCTCTGTCGATTCTATCTATTTCTTCCTTCTTAACGCTGTTTTTATTCAACAGCTCTCTCAACCCTTCTTCATCGCCGTTAAAAATAAGTTCTCTTATCTCACTCGTTCTTTGTAACATTCCGTCAATTTCGTATATGAGATTGTCCCTGTTTTGTATAAAAAGCTCCGCCCACATAGGCGCGCTCATCTTCGCGACGCGCGAAAGGTCCCGAAACGAACCCGCGGAAAAACCGTGATGATGTTCCGCCGTCGGACTGCCTATATAGCATGACGACAAAACATGCGGAAGCTGAGAAGTATACGCTATTATCCTGTCGTGCTCTTTCGCGTTCGTAAAGCGTATATATTCAAAGCCTATACCCGTAAAAAAGTCCTTTAAAAGTTCAAGCGTCTCAATCTCCGCGCTTATTGGCACAAGCAATACGGAAGCATGCTCAAAAAGCGATGAGGAGGAATAGCTTATTCCGGAAAATTCCTTGCCCGCCATAGGATGTGCCGCGACAAATTCGATTTTTGGGTGTTTTTTTGCTAAGCTCGCCATTTCTTCCGCCACATAAGCCTTTGTCCCCCCAACGTCAAGCACAATCGCGCCGTCCTTAAGTTCGGGCACAATACGACCCGCACTGTAATCAAACCCGTCTTTTGCGCCGCAAGCGTCATTCGACCCGTCGCTCTTTTTGCCCGTGAAAGCTCTCGGCGTTACTGCGTATACAAGCACGTCAAGCTTAGCGAAATCCTCGCTTTTATTGAGCCTTTCGTCTATCGCGTTCAAAAGCTCGGCTTTTTCTATCGCTTGCGGACAAATATCAGAGCCGTACACCTTGTGCGCCGTCTTTGCCTTGATGGCTCTGCCAAAACTGCCGCCTATAAGCCCCAATCCTATAATACCTATATTCATTAGATACTCCTCCGCATAAAAACGTTCGAAATATTGGAGGAAGATTTTAAAAAAATTCTCCCTATAATCTTTTCCGCCTTTCCTATATTCCGTTATTACGTTTAGTGTCGCGCCTTTTTGCTAAAACAAAAATACGCCCTATTATAATCTTTTATCGACGATAGGCAAAATGTCTTTTATCTTTTTTACCAATTCGTCAAATTGTTCGGGTCTTATACTTTGCGCGCCGTCGCAAAGCGCCCTCGGCGGATCGTTGTGCACCTCGATAATAAGCCCGTCGCTTCCCGCCGCCGTCGCCGCAAGACTCATCGGACGCACAAGTCTGGACAAACCGGAGGCATGACTGGGATCGACTATTACCGGAAGGTGGGTAAGTTCCTTGACAAGCGGAATCGCCGATAAATCAAGCGTATTGCGCGTATAATGCTCAAAAGTTCTTATGCCGCGTTCGCATAATATTACGTTTTCGTTACCCTTTGACATGACGTATTCCGCGCTCATCAACCATTCCTCTATCGTACCAGAAAGCCCGCGCTTTAAGAGTATCGGCTTTTTTGATTGACCAAGTTCTTTTAAGAGATCGAAGTTTTGCATATTTCTCGCGCCGACTTGTATAATATCCACGTCGGAAAACAAATCCAAATGATTGATATTCATAATCTCCGTGACTATTCCCAGCCCGGATTTCTTTTTCGCCTTTTTTAAAAGTTCTATTCCGTCCGCGCCCATTCCCTGAAAAGCGTACGGCGACGTGCGCGGTTTGAATGCGCCGCCGCGTAGAAAATGCGCTCCCGATTTTTTTACCGCAAGGGCTATTCCGACTATTTGCTCCTCGTTTTCCACCGAACACGGCCCCGCGATGAAGCAAAATCTTCCTCCGCCTATTTCCCGTCCTCCCGCGCTTATGACCGTATCCGCGGGATGAAACTTTCTGTTGACCTTTTTGTACGGCTCCGAAATGCGCTTGACGGACTCGACTATGTCAAGGGAAGAAATAAGGTCGATATCAATTTTTGAAGTATCGCCTATAAGCCCCACTATGGTCGCGTTCGCGCCTTCGCTCATATGAATATCCAAGCCTTGATTTTTAATCCACTTAATAAGCTTTTCAAGCTCGTTTTTCTTCTCGTTTTTTATGACTATAATCATAAATATCCGTCTCCTTATTTTAATTCCTATTTGTATTTTTTTATTATCTTTGGGAATAAAAAAAACCGCACAAAATATTTCGGCGGTTTTATCGATATCAAAAATATTAACTTTACCGCATATCAAAAATTCGGTTCAAAATAATAACCGTAAAAATAATAATATGCGCCGTAAAAACAATTGCCTTTCATATACACCTATACACCTAAAAAACGTTCTCTCTTTTTAGGAATTATACTATATAAAAAAAAAATTGTCAAATTTTTTTTAATAAATAACATAAAAAGCACGAAAAAGCGCGGAGAAAACGCATGAATTTTTTTCATGCCTACCGCCATCATTTTAATTAGAGCTGCCGAAAACCGCGGTTTTCGGTCTCCCCTCTTTTGATTTACCGTAAGCGCCCGTTGTCCGTATATGACGATTTTAGGTATCGTCGCGCTTTGCATATTGATATTACGAAAAAATTCACTTTGAAATAAACTTTTTAAAAAGCTCAAGACCGGTCTTTAATAAATTGCTCTTTCCTTCGTTTATTTGCGGAGCGTTCGCAACGGCAATCCTCACCGCCGCCGCGGTCGCTTCCACCGCCGCCGCGCATATTTGCAAAAATTCTCCCTTTTTTTCTCCGCTCGCCATTGCGAATATCGTATCGCCGTCAAACATAGTATGCACGGGTCTTATCGCCTCCGCATATCCGTCGTGCGCTATGTCGGCAAGCTTATTAGCCTGTTCTTTATTTAGCTTCGCATTTGTCAAGATACATCCGATTGTCGTATTCTTTCCGCGAAGATTTTCGACGTCGGCGCTAAAAGCGCCGCCGGTCAAAAGCTTCATAGTGTCGACAAACTCTCCCCCCGCTTTGGCTCCGGCGATTATTTTGCCATCCTTTCCGTACACGTCGCCCATCGCGTTAACCGCTATAACGGCGGTCACCTCGATTTCGCCTATCTTGACGGAATAAACGCCCAACCCTCCCTTTGCCGCCGACGTCATGCCGAGAATCTTTCCGATTGTAGCGCCCGTTCCCGCTCCGACGTTCCCGCATTGAAAGCTCTCCGCCAAAGCGGTACTTGCCGCGAGATAACCCATTTTTTTATCGGGATACGCAAACGCTTTATATTCCAAATCATATAAAACCGCGCCGCAAACTATCGGCACCTTAAAGCCGCCCGCATCGTACCCGACTCCCCGTTCCCTCAAATAGTCCATAACGCCGCAACAGCTTTCCAATCCGAACGCGCTGCCGCCTGCCAACACCACGGCGTTAATTTTTTCTACGGTATTACCGCATCTTAAAAGATCCGTCTCTCTTGTTCCCGGCGCCGCGCCTCTCACAGAAACGCCGCCCGTCGCTCCTTCAAGCGCAAGCAAAACCGTCACGCCGGTTCCTTTTTCCGCGTCGTCCGCATGCCCTATCAAAAATTTATCCGTCATAAAAACCTCTCTTTTCCTTTAAAAAACATATTTTTCGTCCAAAACTTTTAATTATTACTCCTCGCCGTCGTCAAAGTCGTTATTTACCCTCTCCATCGCTTCTTTTACCGAGGAATACGCGCATCCCTTTGAGAGAAGATGTCTTATCGCTTTGTCCCTTTGCCTTGCGTCGGCGGGTTTTTCACCTTTTAAATATTTTACTAACAAAGCGTACGCCACCGCGCGATCGTCATGCTCCGGCAGCGCGGACTCAATAATATCGCGGGTAATCCCTTTCGACGATAATTCATATTTTAGCTTTGCGCTTCCCTTTTTTGTTCCATAACACGAGATATACTGAACGGCGTACTTTTCATCGTCTATATAACCGTATTCCTCGGCCTTATTCACGGCATAATCCACGGCTTCTTTTATATATATTTTCTTTTCCAAATATTCTTTCGCCTGCTTTGCCGTCAGCATTCTTCTTGACAGCGCTTTTATGATATCGTTGAACGCCCGCCTTTGTTCGTCTTCGGAAATAACTCGCTTCAATTCTTCCGCCCCTATCTTTTCGCCGACCTTAAGCCGCCTCAAAACAACCGTTTCACACGATAAGCCGCAAATAAATTCCTCGTCTACAAAAACGTTCGCTCTTTGCTTGTTATTCTTTTGAACTTCTATCTTTGTGATAATTCCCATATGAATATTATATCATACCCAACCGCTAATGTCTATACTTCTCATGGTTTACGATTAAAATACGCGGGATTAACGCATAATCTTTTTGCATTACAATAACGATTATTTCCGCGCAAAAAAAATGCGACATGTCAAGTAACCGCAGAATAGACGCTAAAGCTTTTATTCTGAAAGAGTTACTTGACATATCGCGTGCAAAATATTTTTTTAAAAGAGTCCTATCTCTTCACGTCTACTTTTCCCGTCTTAGAGTCCAAAAGCACCGCCCAATAATCGCTGTCCGACGCAATGAACGCCACATACCAATAATATGGTTCCTCGCCGTTATAGCCGGTTACAAATTTTATATAAATTTCACGATTAAAGGATTGCTTTTTTGTGTTCTCCTTAATTTCCTTTGAGAAGACTTTTATCGCCGCATTATACGCGTCATCGGCGGACAATCTGTCCTGCAAAAGAT
>JAISQX010000204.1 GCA_031273965.1 Clostridiales bacterium | reverse complement strand
AATGGTATGCCGTATTGCGCCGCAATGCTTTCCTCCATGCCGTTCTTTTCGCCGATATAATATATTTCGTCAAAGTAATTTTTTAGATAGGGCAAAAGAGATATATTCGGCATTATATGCCCGGCGGTGCCTCCGCCTGTAAGGACTATTTTCATAAATGCTCCGATGTGGGCTTTTGAGGATTGTCGCGATAAAAATGTTGCTATAAATTTGCTTTTGTGGTATAATTTTATCCGCGTCATAGGGAAAATATTACATAATAAAAAAAATAAAAACATTATTATAGAGGAGTATGCAGTATGAACAAAAAATCCGTTAAGGACATTGATGTAACCGGAAAGACCTGCCTTGTAAGGGTTGACTTTAACGTACCAATAAAGGACGGTGTTATAACCGACACAACTCGTATAGAAGGCGCGATTCCCACTATCAAGTATCTCGTCGATAAAGGCGCAAAGGTCGTGCTTTGCTCGCATCTTGGTCGTCCGAAAGGTGAATTTAATCTTAAATATACCCTTAAGCCGATTTCCGACAAGCTGAGCGAGTATTTGGGAAAGACGGTAAAGTTTTCGAGTGACGTTATCGGCGCCGAGGCTAAAAAAGCCAAAGCCGAATTAAAAAACGGCGACGTGCTTTTGCTTGAGAATTTGAGATTTCATAAGGAAGAAGAAGGCAACGACAAGGAATTTTGTAAGGCGCTCAGCGAAGGAATAGACGTCTATGTGAACGACGCTTTCGGAACGGCGCACAGAGCGCACGCGTCCACGGCGGGAGTCGCGCAGTACGGATTTGTAAAGACGGCGGTCGCGGGCTTTTTGATAGAAAAAGAGTTATCCGTAATGGGCGGAGCGCTTGAAAATCCCAAGCGTCCGTTTGTAGCCATACTCGGCGGCGCTAAGGTCTCCGACAAGATAGGCGTCATCAATAATCTTTTGGAAAAAGTAGATACTCTTATAATAGGCGGCGCTATGGCTTATACGTTCTTAAAAGCGCAAGGCAAAAATGTGGGCGCATCTCTTTGCGAAAACGATAAGGTCGAACTTGCGACGGAGCTTATCAATAAAGCCAAAATAAAAAAGGTCAATTTTCTCCTGCCTTTAGATAACAAAATTGCCGACGCCTTTTCAAACGACGCCAATCAAAAAACCGTCGAAGGGAATATTCCGGACGGATGGCAAGGACTTGATATCGGACCCAAGACGATAGCGGCGTTCACCGAGGCTATTAAGGACGCAAAGACGGTAATTTGGAACGGCCCTATGGGCGTATTCGAATTTGAGAACTTTGCGACGGGAACAAAAGCCGTGGCGGAGGCGTTAAGCAAGACAAAAGCGACGACAATAATCGGCGGCGGCGACAGCGCGGCGGCGGTCACTCAACTTGGTTATGCCGATAAGATGACGCACATATCGACGGGCGGAGGCGCGAGTCTTGAGTTTTTAGAGGGACTTGAACTGCCGGGTGTGGCGTGTCTTAACGAAAAGTAAGAATTTTATCGCGGCGGTTTTTCGCCGCTGGTTTAATTATATACTTAATAATGTTTTATTACAGAATAATTTATAAAAAAAGGGAAAAGGAAAGAAACGATGAGCAGATTACCTATTATAGCCGGAAACTGGAAAATGAACAATACCATAAAAGAGACGAAAGCTCTTTTAAAAGAGCTTATACCGCTTGTAAAAGACGCGAAAGCCGAGGTCGCGGTTTGCGTGCCGTATACGTCGATTGCGGCGGCGGGCAGGCTTATTAAAGGAACGAATATAAAGCTTGGAGCGGAAAACGTGCATTGGTCGGATAAAGGCGCGTTTACGGGCGAGATTTCCGCGGATATGCTTAAGGAACTGAAGGTGGAGTACGTAATAGTCGGACACAGCGAGAGAAGACAATATTTCGGAGAGACCGACGAAACGGTCAACAAGCGGGCGAAAGCCGCTCTCGGGCGTAAGTTAAAGCCGATTATTTGCGTGGGAGAGCTTCTTTCGGAGAGAGAGAGCGGACAGACGGATAATGTGGTGATAAGACAGACAAAGGGGGCGTTCGAGGGAATAGATAAAGCCGATTTGGCGGATATAGTAATAGCTTACGAACCCGTTTGGGCTATAGGCACCGGAAAAACCGCGACGGCGGACGATGCGGATAAGACTATTTCCGTTATCAGAAATACCATAGGCGAGATTTACGGAAAAGCCGCGGCAAGCACAATAAGGATCCAATACGGCGGTTCGATGAATGCGAAAAACGTCGCGGAGCTTATGTCGAAGCCGAATATAGACGGAGGGCTTATAGGCGGCGCAAGCTTAAAAGCCGAGGACTTCAAGAACGTCGTTTTGGGCGCGAAATAGCGAGGCGGATTTTTTTAGATAAAAAATTTTCAAATTTCTTTTCTAAGAAAATCTCTTTGAGTATTTTAAAAGGTTCCTCTAAGGTTTTATTTCAACGATAAGGAGACACTATGAAAAAAATGACGGCGCTGTTAATTCTCGACGGGTTCGGGTATACGGACGAGGTTTACGGAAACGCGATAAGAGAAAGCGGAATAACGTTTATAAAGTCCTTGAAGAAGTCTTATCCTCATACGCTTATTAAATGCAGCGGTGAGGACGTCGGGCTTCCCAAGGGACAAATGGGCAATAGCGAGGTCGGGCATACGAATATCGGCGCCGGAAGAATAGTTTTTCAAGAGCTTGTAAAGATAGGAAAAGCTATTGAGAACGGAAGTTTTTTTGAAAACCGCGAGATTACGGACGCGGTTCGCGCGGCAAAAACCGGAGGTAAAAACTTACATTTATTTGGATTGCTCAGCGACGGCGGCGTTCACAGCCACATCGAGCATTTGTTCGCGCTTTTGAAGCTTGCAAAAAAGGAAGGCGTAAAAAATACTTATGTGCATTGTTTTTTGGACGGAAGAGACGTGCCGCCAAGCTCCGGCAGAGAGTATATTATAAAGCTTGAGAACTTTTTAAAGGAAATCAATTATGGAAAGATTGCCTCGGTTATGGGCAGATATTACGCGATGGATCGCGACAACAGATGGGAAAGAGTGGAAAAAGCATATAAGGCGATTGTTGACGGAGAGGGGCTCCTGACCGAATCGGCGGAAAAAGCCGTGGCGATGGGAACCGCGACCGACGAGTTTGTCGTTCCCGCCGTAATAATCGACGGCGGAAAGCCCATAGGCGCCGTCGAACGCGGAGACAGCGTTATATTTTTTAACTTCAGACCGGACAGGGCGCGCGAATTGACGAGAGCGTTTACGGAAAAGGAGTTTTCGGGATTTGAAAGGAAAAAAGGATATCTCGGCGTAAAATATGTATGCTTCACTCAATACGATGCGAAATTTGCGGATTTTGAAGGGGTATCCGTGGCGTTCAAACCGCAAAGCATGTCGAATATTTTTGGCGAAGTGCTTTCAAACAACGGTTTGACGCAGCTTAGAATTGCCGAAACGGAAAAATACGCGCACGTCACTTTCTTTTTTAACGGCGGGACGGAGACGCCTTTTTCGGGACAAGACAATATCCTAATTCCGTCTCCAAAAGTCGAAACATACGATTTAAAACCTGATATGAGCGCATACGAGGTTGCGGACAAAGCAGTGGAAATGATAAACGCCGGCAAATATGACGTAATGATACTCAACTTCGCAAATTGCGATATGGTTGGGCACACGGGCGTTATGAGCGCGGCGGTTGCGGCGGTAACCGCCGTGGACAAATGCACGGAAAAAGTAGTGAATGCCATCTTGAAAAACGGCGGCGAAGTCATAATAACGGCGGATCACGGCAATGCCGAAAAGATGTATGAAGCGGACGGTTCTCCATATACGGCGCATACCGTTTCAAATCCCGTGCCGCTCATAGTTGTGGGGCACAATAAAAATATCAAGCTAAGAGACGACGGAAATCTTGCGGATATAACGCCGACTATGCTAGACATGATGGGCT
>JAISQX010000188.1 GCA_031273965.1 Clostridiales bacterium | reverse complement strand
CCTCTTTTTCGGCGGCTTCTTTCTCGGCTTTTTCGCGTTCTTCGGCTTGTCTTTTGGCTTCGATTTCCGCGGCTTCTTTTTCGGCTTTTTCACGCTCCGCGCGCGCCTTGGCTTCCTCGGCTTCAATAGCCGCCGCCACTTCTCTTTGTGCCGCTTCTATATCTTCTTTTGACGGCGTCGCCTTTACTTTATCGTTGTCCAAAATGTGCTTAAAAGAAGGTTTAGAAACGCCGAAAACTTCCGTCACTTTGTCAACCCTGTCTTCCCCGCCTTCGTCAACTTCAATAGTTACGACGGAGAATTTTTCGTCCTCAGACTCGGCGTCATACTTCTCATAAGACGCGGAAACAAAATCGGCTTCCCGTGCCTTGTCCGCATCGTAAACGACGTAATTGTTTTCGTCGCTTACCACGGCTCTGTCGGCGGAAGCCTTTGAATCGCTGTTTTTATATGGTATAGAATCGTTTTTTTCAACCTCTTCCGCTCCATTCTCGTTATAAAATTGTTTCTTCTTTTGGGCGAAAGACGCAACCAAGCCGCAAAAAGAAACAATCAAAACAATACCCGACACGGCAATCCAAGTGCTTTCGACGCTCGCCGCGATTATGCTCTTTGAGCCTGTCGCCGCTAAAAAAACACCCGTCGCCGCAAGCGGATTTTCCGCGGCAAACGCCGTAACGACCGCCAAAGCCAAGAGCGCTCCGACAACCAAAACAGGCGAAACAATTTTAATAAATCTTTTGAGTTTTTCCATAAGATATCCCATCACTTTTTGTTTTTGTTTATATCGACTACCTTTGAAAACGGGAGAATTTTTGCCCGAAAACGATACTCGGAAATCCCCTTAACGATATAACATTATTCTATACTTATATTATAATCACAAACATTATTTTTGTCAAGCGTTTTTATGCAAAATATCGAATTTACGATAAAAACATTCTTATTGCATGTATCATAATTTTCTTTATTTTTTAATTAGAACATCTGTTATCCCACACCCGGACATATGCTATATAGCCGCTTTAACCTTTTTAGCTAAGATGACGGGCGACGCGGCGCCGTCCGCTCCCGCTCATGCCTCCCGTAAAGTATCATCATTCGTCTTTTTCTCATATACTACCATATAAATATTATAAGGAGTATGGATAAAAAAATGCAATTTAACGACCTTCCTTTTCTTGAAAATGTCAAAGAAATGGCAATCGAATACACCGGTATTTTACAGAACGACAGCCCGCGCAACAAGCCGAACGGCAAGCCGACGGCGCGCAATCAATCCGCCATTCCGGATACATATTCGACTCATTTGAATAAAATTTATGGCAAAGCTATACCCGTATATAATCCCCACGCCTCGGTTACAAGCTCCGATTCCGCCGAAAATATCTTGCCTTTGCCCGCCGAGTCGGAGTTATACAAGCCGCCCACTTCGCCTTTTGATGCAAAAAACACCGCAAATAATCTCGACAAAGCTCAAAAAATAGGGCAAAGCGACGTGCGGACAGAGGAAAAACCCTCTGAATTTGCCGAAAATCTTCCACAAAATGCGCTTTGTCACGGAAAATCTTGCAAATCACAGCGTTTAAATGACAGTTTTTCGGATGATTTTGAAGCCAAAAATGACATTCAAACCGACGCCTACAAAGGCGAAGACGGAGTTTCAAAATATAATAACTCTCCTTCGCCGGGGTATATCGCGCAAAATCAAAATCCCCATTACCCGTCGCCGCCAAAAAACGAACGCGAATACACGGTTGTAAGAGACGACCAAACGGGAGAACTCGACATTCCGAATGTAGCGCCCGGCTATATGGGCGGCGGCGACGATATGTGTGATTTTGAAAATCAATACGATCTCTCTCACTTATATACATGCGCCGATCGTCAAAATTATACCCAATATAAATCGGAACCCTTGCCCACAAGCCGACCCGATGACGTAACCTCGCGTAACGCCCGCTTGAAAAATAATGACATGCGCTATAGTCGAAACAATGAATTTGGACATTCTTCTACGACTTCCGATAACCTCGCGAACATAGGACACGAAGCGATTCCGCCCTTAAATAACCAAAACATCGAAGCCGTTCCCAATACAAACGGCAATTTCAAAGGAGCAATTCCTTATACGAATAGCAAAAATAGTAATATAAATTTTGCCCAAAGCGGCAATAACCGAGGCGGCGCCCATAGAAATTTTCTCTTCTTTATAAACGGATTGAGGAATATGCGTATGCTTTTGAGCGACCAAATTGCCATTTTGGAATATATGCAGAGCATTACTCCCGTGCCCATATTAAAAGAGAAAATCGCTATGCTGCTATCAATTAAAAAAGAAAAATTCGAAGAAATAACGCACTTGTACGACAGTCAAACGTCCTCCGATCCTTTGGAGCCGAGGCGCCAGAACATAACGCGCGGCGCTTATGTCAATCTCTATGCCATGCTTACTTCTCTTCAAAATTCATTGGACCAATACATCGGACATATGGTAAATAACCGCGCCTGCGAGAAATATATCGACGACATATCGGTCATTGTAGACAAAAATAACCGCTCAAAAGAGTTACTCGCCGAAATTAAACGATAAAACGCCTCAGAAACCCGCTTAAATATCCCTCTCGGATGACTTATGTGCGGTTTAAAGCTTGATATATCATCTCTAAAGCGTCTTTAAAAACGGTATAGAGCCGCCGAATAGCGTCGATTTGCATGAAACCGCATTCATAAAATATTAATAAAATGGAAAATGAAGACGAATTTACTATTATCCGTCCTCATTTTTTGTAATTTTGCATCGTTTCTTCTTTTTAAAAGATTTTTGTCTTTTAAACGCGCTCACACGCAAAACCAATACCCGATTTCTTTTGATTTGCAGAGCGCAAAAAGCCTGTTTTTGCGCAAAAAATATCAATACTTTTTTGCCTTTTTATTTGTCTATATAAAAAATCGTACTTCTCGCCTTACCCGAAAAGATGTCGCACAGCTTAAAAAGACTGTTTGAAATTATAACCCTAATTCCATTTTTTAGCGGCTCCTTTATATATTCCAACTAAGCGAGTGCACCAAAAGAACCCTCGCGGCTTACGCCGACACAACTCTTTTGAAGCTCGCAAACTTCTTTTATAAGCCCGTCCGCCGTCTTTGACTTGACCTCGCCCACAATCGTATTCGTATCGGACGCATCCCTGTAGATACCGTCCGTACCGGTGAGTATCAGGAGCGTCTTACACTCCAAAAGACATGCTATCTGCGCCGCCGTTTCGTCGTTGTCTACGCACTCAACGGCCTTTTGTCCGCTTATGCGCATTGCTTGAATTTCCATCTTGCGG
>JAISQX010000182.1 GCA_031273965.1 Clostridiales bacterium | reverse complement strand
GCTCGAACGGCGATCTGTCCTTAAATTCGTCAAATCTAAGTCCGACAAGCTCTAAGGCTTCGCGCGCAAGCTCCGTGCATTCCTCGTCGCTTTTTTTCATGTTTTTAGGCCCGTAACATACGTCTTTTAATACCGTCTCGGCGAACAATTGACTCTCCGGATATTGAAATACCATCCCGATTTTTTGTCTCAAAAGTTTAAGATTCGGTTTTTTAGCCCCAAGATCTATCTCGTCTACAATTATACTCCCTTCGGTCAAGGCTATGAGTCCGTTGAGATGTCTTATAAGCGTGCTTTTTCCGCTTCCCGTTGAGCCTATTATACCCAAAAAATCCCCGTCTTTAATTTTTAAGGACACATTAGAAAGCGCGCGCGTCTCATACGGCGTCTTTTTCATATATGTATATGTCAGATTTTTTACGGTAATAGGCATATTTCCCTCCAAAGCTCGTCGATAAGTTCTTCCGTCGTCGTCATCCCGCCCTTAATATTTAATCCGCCGGCTTTCAAAGCCTTTGCGAGTGCGGACGTATTAGGTAGTTTTAAGCCGTATTCTTCCAAATTTTTATCTTCAAAAACGTTTGCGGGGGTATCGTCTTTCACCACCCGTCCGCCGTCAAGCACTATAACTCTCTCGGCTTGCATAGCCTCGTCCATATCGTGCGTTATAAAAACAACCGTCATGCCTTCCTTTAAAAGGCGCCTCATAACCGTCATAACCTCGTTTCTGCCCTTCGGATCCAACATTGAAGTCGACTCGTCGAATATTATTACTTTAGGCTTGACCGCAAGTATTCCGGCTATCGCTATACGCTGTTTTTGCCCCCCGCTCAGCTTAAACGGAGCGGCGTTCTTATATTCGCGCATACCGACGGCGTCCAAAGCCCAATCCACGCGTCTTATTATCTCTTCTCTTTCTATTCCGATATTCTCCGGCCCGAAAGCTATGTCGTCCTCGACTATACTTGCGACCATCTGATTATCGGGATTCTGAAAGACCATGCCGACATTTTTTCTTATTTCAAAGAGATTGTCTTCGTCGGCGGTATTTTTTTTCATTACCGTAACCACGCCGTCCGTAGGAAGCAACAGCGCGTTTAAAAGCTTGGCAAGGGTACTTTTACCGCTCCCGTTCCGTCCGAGAATAGCGACAAACTCACCTTCGTCGATAGTCAGAGAAATATCCTTTAAAGCTTCTATTGTCTTGCCCTCGTAATCCTTATACGAGAAACAAACCTTGTCGAGTGCTATTATTTTCATGTCCGTAAGAATTCCTTGAGTATTCCGTTTATTTTCGCATTATTTCTTGAAAACAAAAAATGGTCCGCATCCTTTACGATAATCAATTCCGCGTCTTTTATTTTGTCTTTTATTTCGCGCGTATGGCTCTCCTTTATCACGTCGCGCTCGCCCGCGACTATGAGCGTCTTCGCCGTTATCGCCGAAAGGCTTTCGTCTGTAATATCCGTCTGATATATCATTATGTCAAAGAGCTGTTTTAGCTTTTTATATTTCGGAATAAACGATAACGCCGAAAACCATAGACGTTCGGCTTTTAATTGAATGCCAAAAGCCGCTTTCATTCCGTTATACCGAGTATTGGCTCCTATCGCGACAAGTTTTTTTACTCTGTCTTTCATAGAAGCGGCTACCTCCAAAGCGATAATTCCCCCGTCGGAATATCCTACGAGAGAGATTTCGCGGATATTTAAAGCGTTTAGGAGTCCGACAGTATCGTCCGCCATCATAGAAAAATCTATCTTGCCCGTAAAAATCGATTGTCCGTGTCCGCGGCTATCCATAAGAATTACTCTCTTATCCGTAAAAGCCTCTTTTGTCCTCTCAAAAGTCTTTACGCTGCCGCCGTTACCGTGCAGAAAAAGAACGGGATCCCCGTTCTTATCGCCGTATTCCTCATAATAAAGCCTTATACCGTTTATCTCCAAAAACATTTCATTCCTCGTCGTAACTTCATTTTATAATCAAGAGATGTAAATAAAAAATCCTGCGCGCCGCCGCTCTGCGGACGCTTGCGCCGGCTATTCTAAACTCTGCTCTCCCTTGTCGGTTAAGATTTTAGCGCTTTTTATCTCCTTTGGAGAATTTATCAGAACGTCGTTGATATACAGCTTAAAGGTGCACTCCAAAAGCTTTGCGGCTTTTTCGCTCATAGATATTCTGGAGAGATAAATAGCGAAATACTCCATAACCGAAGACGTGCTGTTCATGTATATCCTACCGGAAATCGTCTTTTTTTCGGGATTGATGTATACCACATTCTTTTTTATGGCATGATTTACTCTGTCGTGTATCTCGTTCGGGTCATATTTTTGCGTTACGCGCGTCCTATGCGCATCGCTTTTGTCGGCTATTATAAGCGCCGCGCTCACGGGATTTACCGGCGTGCCGGTTTCTTCCTCATGGTTGCCTATCGCCGCCGTAACGACGTTTATATCTTTGAACGGCATACCCATCTCCTTGAGAATGTTGTACGCCAAGACCGCGCTTATGTGTCCGTGGCAATTTCTGTTCATCGAATTTCCCGTGTCGTGCATATAACCGGCTATAAAGCCAAGTTCCGACATCTTATCGCCGTATCCTAATTTTTTTAATATTTTTTCCGTAACGCTCGCGACGTACATGGCATGTCTTAAGCCGTGTTCGGTGTAGTTCATTACGTCCAAGCATTTTTCCGAGGCGTTAATCAGTTCGGTTATCTCTTGATTTTGCTTTACAGCTTCTTTAAAATCCATTTATACCACTCTCCGGAATTTATGTATGTTAATTATTTCGGCGGACCGGCTCCTCCGTACCGCCGCGCGCGTCCACCTTAGATATCTCCGCCCAGTCGCTCTACGGCGTTTCTGACTTCCATATATTCTTCCGCGGACAGTTTCCTTGATTTTGCATATTCTTTCAATACCTCTATGCTTTCGTCATCGCCGCACCTTCCCAAAAGATTCGCATAAAGCATGACGTCGTCGCCTTCCAAGAGACCTTCCGTTACCAATTCTCTTACCTTGCGGTTAGCTCCGTATGCGCTCAAAATATCCAAAAGCATCTCTTTGAGTTCACGGTTATCGACCGTGTCGTTAAGGTTATTCGTCGCCGATAAAAGCTTATTATCCAGACCGGCTCTTCCGTCCTTAAACGATTCAAAAACGACGTCTATCACGGCTTTATCATAATTTTTGCAGTCCAAAAGTACTTCAATCAAAAAGTCCGTTGACAAATCGTCGGTTTCCGAGTCCAAAATCTCCACGGCAAAAAGCCGCGCCGCATCGTTGCCCTCCAAAAAGACTTTTTTCATAAGCTTTAATTTTTGCGCCGGCGCCAAAGACGCGGCATACTCCGCCGTAATATCGCCTATTTTTATCTTGTTCTCAAAGGCTTCCATTATATAATCGGCTAACTTATCGTTATTATACAGTTTAGCCAAATACTCCGCGGGAGTATCGCCGCCCAACGCCTGACAGGGCATACGCTTCCATTCCTCAATTGTCTTTCGATAAGCGTTCTCTATATCCGCGCGTTTGACAATTCCTTGATTTTTTATATATTCCCTAAAACGGCTTTCAAACAGCTTTTCCAAAAAAATCATTTACATTCCCTCATTCAAAAATTGTTGTTATAACTTTTACGGCTTTTCTTACTCTTGCATCGGATAAACTAAAAAATCTCGCCGCTTCGGTGATATATTTGAGTTGAAGGTAATTGACCTTAAAATATACGGCGGCGGCTCCCGCGGCGCACTTTTCATAGGCGAATACCTTTAATTTTTCTTTTGTCTCCTCGTCGTTCCCGTTTAAAGCGTCATCGAGAAGCGCGATATAGTCGGCGTAATTCTTTGCGTTTTTTAGTTCCTCCGGTTTTCCCGAAAGAAGCCTTGCCAAAAGTCTGCAATATATATCGTTGAATAAACCTTTTCCGAAAGCCGTTGCGCCGTTAAAGTGAAAGACCGCGCAACAATCGTGCGTTATATATTCAAAGTCAAACTCCGTATTATTGCGCATAATACAAAACGCCGCGTATTCTTTAAATTTTTCGCTTGCGGAGATGTCCTTAAAAAATCTCTTGAATATTTCGGTGACAAAGGCGCTTTTTTTAAGGAACCCCATCAGACAGTTAAACACCTCTTCTCTCAACTCCTCTATTCTGAGCGCAAGATACACAAGCTCGCGGTTCTCCGCCGACGATAACAAATCTCCGATATCTTCCGCATTGGAAACCGATTCGAAAAGATTTGACAATACGCCGAAATATTCCAAAGGCAACGGAGCGTTATAGTACACTTCCATACCCGAATCGCAATATCTCAAAAAGAATTGCGCGCGTCCCGCGTCGCCGTAAATCTCATATATTTGTTTGTAGACGGCTTTTGCCTCGGCGCGTTTCTTTTGATTATATAACGCGCAAGCAAGCAAAAACATGCTCTCCAAATCATACGGTCGAAGCTCCAAAAGCTTCCTTACGTAAAACTCGGTTTCCTCGTGACAATTTGCCATAGTCATTACGCCTACAACCTTGTCCAGGTCGTCCTCGTCGGTTATATCCGTCTTTTTCAGCTCGGCAATGTAACGGTATTTCATGTTTAAGTCACGTTTGAATATTCCAAGATTTATAAGGTTTAAGATTCCGTAAAGCCTCATGTCTTTATTTTTCAACATTTTCATAGAGATACCTTCCGCAAGCTTATACTTATGAAGATTTATATAACATAACACAAGCATATTGTGTTGCGCCGCCGAAGCGTTCCGCTCCAAATCCTCCTTTAGCAGTTTGACGGCGTCGGAATACTTCTCCGCCGACACATAAGCGACCGCGACGTTTAAAAGTCCCTTTATGTCTTCTTCCTTTTTGTCTATGACGTTAAAGGCGTTAAATTCGTTTTTATAGTAATCCAAGAACGCATCGATTCCGTCAAAATCATAACTGTCCTTATATTCAAAATCATCGCGCTCTTCTATACTCTTTAATTCCTCAAAACATGCGTCCGCAAGAGCGATATTTCCCTCGAAAAAATAAATCTTAAATAACAGCACGGCGGTTTCGTAACGAACATCCAAGCCGCCGCCGCCCATAAGTTTTAGTTCGCGGCATTTTTGTACGGCATAATCGAACGCGCCTATTTCATAATACATTTTTGCATATAGTATAAGCGCTCGCTCGCTCTTTTCCTTTTCATACGCGCGATTTAAAAATATAAAAGCCTCGTCGATTTTTTCTTGGTCAAAAAGCTCCTCGGCCTTTTTTATAAGCGTTTCATAATCGTTCAAATCAAATATCGCCATACATAATCCGTCCTTAATTAATTTTTCCGAATTAGAATTTTATCCGTCGTATCTTTTAATTGAATAACTTATATACGTCCTCTTTTGAATACTCGTGTTTTTTACCGCAAAAATCACAACGAACTTCAATTTTACCGATTTCCTCTATTATTTCGCCGGCTTCCTTCTTGCCTATCAGCCTTATAATGTCCTCCGCGCGTCCGTCGCCGCAAGAGCAAGCAAACCGCGGTTCATATTCCGCAATTTTTTTTATATAAAAACCCCCAAAGTACTTTTTTATCACCGCGTCCGCGTCCTTATGCTCATACAATATTCTTCCAAAGTCGGTGAACGCCTCAAGAGCGTCTTGCACCGCGGTTATCAAAAAATCATCACACCCCGCGAGTCTTTGCACAAACAATCCTCCGCAAGCGAGAATACTTATCCCGTCGTAATACTCGCCTATCATTATTGCGGACGGCTTTTGCTCGCTAAGAGTAAAATATACGGCAAAATCGCTTGCTATATCGCCCTTGACAAGCTCGGAATTACCCGTATAAGGTTCTTTCAGCCCCAAATCCTTAATTACGGAAATACGTCCTTTAGCGCCCACCGCGCCTTCGATATCGAGTTTTGTTCCTTTATTCGGTAAAGTCATTCGGGTATTTTCGATATATCCCTTAACGACGCCGCGTTCTCTCGCCGCGATAACCGCGCGTCTAAAAGGTCCGTCTCCG
>JAISQX010000058.1 GCA_031273965.1 Clostridiales bacterium | reverse complement strand
GTCTCTGATAAACTGACTTACCTTTGGATTTGACTTATTCAAGGTCGGCACGACTTCTATTCCCCACCAACAATCGTATTTATCGGGAAATTTTTTAAAGTTAAACCAATCGTAATACTCCGAATCCCTGCTCTGATACGCTCCGAGAGAGGGATAGCGTCCATTCTTATTAAAATATTTGCTGTCGGCGCCGGTGTGATTAAAAACGCCGTCTATTATTATGATAATCCCGCGCTTTTTCGATTCTTCTATCAATTTTTTAAAAGTATCCTCGTCGGCAAAAAGCCCGTCTATCTTAAAATAATCCCCCGTGTCATAACGATGATTTGAAGAGGATTCAAATATCGGCGAAAGATATATGGCGTTTACGCCCAAACTCTTTATATAATCAAGTTTTTCGATTATTCCTTCCGCATTTCCTCCAAAAAAATCATCGGCGCGAAATACGCCGTCCGGATCCTCAACCTCCGGAAGCTCGTTCCAATCCTTCATGCGGTACTTCTTGTCAGGTTTTCTATCCGTCTCGCCTTTGCGAAATCTGTCGGCAAAAATATGATAAATTACGCCGCCGTGCAACGGATGCGCGGCGTTCGGATAACCGTCATACACGGTAAGCTGCCAATCCTTACCGCTTCCCGCCACGGCTTCGCCGCCTTTACCTCTTCCTACGGAGAAGTTTCCGTCCGTCGTGTAGACCTCGAAGCAATAAAAATAAATCCCCTCTTCCGAGAGGATTAGTTGAGTCGAATATCCGCCGAACCCGTTCGTATATTCCTTTGGAAGCATCGGTATGTTTACGACTTCGCCCGTATATTTTTTTACAATCAGACTTATTCCGTAAACCGCTCCGTCATATTTTAACGGAAACAAGAAGTCCACGGGCTGATTTACGCGCACCGCCCCAAAAGGGTTTTTGTATACGACGTTTCTCGAATCAAACAAAAATTGCATATGTTCCTTAGAGGAAGAGCCTAAGCGCCGTAATTAAGCACGGATTCTATCTCCGCTCGTCTGTCTCTTATAGTTTTATACCGATCTTTTCCTATCGAAATCATAGCCGCGACAACGCCCGCCGCGACGATTGCCATAATGATAATCTTTGTTTTTTCAAGGAATTCGTCTATCTGTACCGTCAACTCGGTTTTGCCGTTGAGTCTTCCGTAATTGACGACATTCTCAAGTTTGGCTTCTCCGCTTCCCAAAATACCCTTTGACGTATCGCCTATGACGACGGCGGTATTCTTTGAAGCGGTGATTTTGCTGTCCGACGAAACCGATTTGCCGGCTATTCCGCCCGCCACGCCGGCGCTTCCCGTCGCTTTTATCAGTCCGTAGTTACGGCAATTGCTTATCTCGCCTTTAAATAAACCGGCTATTCCGCCCGCGCTGCTCACGCCCGCAACCGTCGCCGTTTCATAGTTTTCAGAGTCGTCAATGACTCCGTGCGAGATTCCGGCTATTCCGCCGGCTTCCTTTGCCTTCATATCAACGGCGCCGCCGTTGGACGACTTCTCTATTTTTCCGTAATTTTCTCCGGCTATTCCTCCGGCGTTCGCTTTTGCGCCGGTTATCCTGCCCTCATTGCCGCAGTTTGTAATCAATCCGCCCTCTTTATTGATTTGGGCTATTCCGCCGTTACCGTTGACGACGCCGAAATTGTCGCAACCGGATATCGTACCGTAATTGTCAAAAACCAATCCGCCGGCGATGCTGTATTCGGTCTTTACGTTGCCGCTCGTCACGGTATAGACATAAGGCGCGACCGACGCGTAATTTTTTACGTTGAGAATAACGCCGCTCGCTAAGTTCTCTTCGGCTACAGCCGCGCCCGTAACGACGCAACCCGCTCCGATTATAAGATTTTTGATCGTTCCCGTATTTTTACTTACAAGCCCGTGTCTAATGACAACGCCGTCGATTTTGTAGCCGTTTCCGTTAAATATCTGCCCCGCGCTCAAGCCCTCTATGGTAAAGGGTTTTGCCGGTAAAATAATATCGTTCAATAGGATGTAATTTTGCGCGCCGCTAAGCACAAGCTTATAGCTTACGACATTCGTTCCGGACTTTACTTCCACAACGTCCGCCGGCGTTATTCCGCCGCCCGTATAATCGTCTCCGTCTATTATGCCGTCGCCGGGCAGTGTCGCGTGCTCCGCGCTTATGGCGCTCGCGTATACAAACCTCATTCTCGGCTGATCGGTATTTCGGAAATATGGCAACATCAAAATCACCGTGCCGAAAGCGACCAAGAAAACTAATATATATAAGAGCTTTTTCTTCATGCGGTTCTCCTCCCAACTAAAGCAACGACGCGATATAAGCCGAGGATATGCCCGCTCCCGTATCGGCACAGACATATAATCACTTTTACTATTATATAATATATTCGAGTCAATGTCAATATGTTTTTAAAAAATTTTTGGATTTCAGGCGGTTTTTTGAGGTTTACAACCGCCCTCCGCCCGAACGCATATACACAAACGCCTTTCGTTTTTTTAAGCGCCCGCATGATTCTTTTCGAAAAGCTTCTCGCTTCCCTAAAAAACTCATTCAGTTCGCCCCGCCGCTTATTTCCGAGAGCTATTCTTCCTCGACTATCTTAAATAATACCTGCCTCGCCGTCCTGTCGGCGGATTCGACTCTTACCGTTACTTTTGAGCCGAGTTCGAATTTGTGATTTTTTCCGTAAATCATATATTTTTTTTCGTCGAAGACATAATTGTCGGACGGCAAATCTTCGGCGCGGACAAGCCCCTCTACGGTATTCAAAAGCTCTACAAATATGCCGAAAGACGTGACGGAGCTTATGACTCCCCGATATACTTCGCCTATTTTATCCTCCATATAGAAAGCTTTGCAATAATCGTCGCATCTTCTTTCCGCCGTTTCGGCGGATTTTTCTCTTTCGCTTGACTGAACCGCCGCCTGAGCGCAAAACGCCGTCATTTTTTTATTTGACTTGTCGTCAAATCCGCCCTTTAACATCATTTTTATTATGCGGTGTATAACGAGGTCGGGGTAGCGCCGGATAGGCGACGTAAAATGGCAATAGTATTTTGCGGCAAGCCCGAAATGCCCCTTATTCTTTACGTCATAGCGCGCTTTTTGCATTGACCGAAGCAGGATTGTGTTTATCAATCCGCCGTAATCGGTGTTCTTTACAAGGTTCAAGCAATTTTGAATATCCTGCGGCGCGACGCCCTCTCCCGCGGAGAATTTGAGACCTATCCCCGACATAAACCGCTCAAAAATCTCCATTTTTTCCATCGAAGGCTTTTCGTGTATTCTATAAATAAAAGGATATCCCGTATGACTGACAAACTCGGCGACGGTTTCGTTCGCCGCAAGCATAAATTCCTCTATCACGGCGTTTGAAACGCCGTATTCATAGGGTCTTATATCCCTTACCGCGCCTTTTTCGTCCAAATCGACGACGCTTTCTTTAGTCACAAAAAAGACCGCCCCTCTTTTCTCTCTTTTGTCGTACAAAATTTTGCTTAACTCGTACATATCCTTTATCATCGGCACAATTTCAAAGTACCTTTCGCACAATTCCGCGTCGCCTTCGAGTATTTTTGTGACGTTTTTATAAGTCATTCTCGCGTCGGATCTTATAACGCTCTCAAAAATCTTATGTCCCAAAATTTTTCCTTCGCGGTCTATGAGCATTTCCACGGATAGCGCGGGTCTGTCCACGTTTTCGTTCAAAGAGCAAACGCCGTTTGACAATTCCTCCGGAAGCATAGGTATCACGCTACCGGGAAAATACACGCTTGTTCCCCTTTTAAAGGCTTCGTTGTCCAACATAGACTTGTGTCTTACGTAATGCGCCACGTCGGCTATATGAACGCAAAGCTTATAGCATTCGCCGCTCTTTGTCAAAGAAATCGCGTCGTCCAAATCCTTCGCGTCGTCGCCGTCTATCGTAATCGTTACGGTTTCGCGCAAATCGGTTCTTCCCTCAAGGCTTATAGGCGCGCCGGCAACCGTTTTGGCTTCCTTTATCACGGCCTTTTCAAATTCGTCTTCAAATCCGAAAGACTTGACGATTGCGATCAAATCGGTGGCGGGATTTCCCGCGTCGCCCAATACCTCCGCCACTTCCCCCTCCGGGTTTTTACCTCCGGCATAGTTTGTAATGCGCGCGACGACTTTTTGTCCGTTCAGCGCGCCGCGAATTTTCTTTGAATGGACGATCACGTCGCAAAAAAAATCCGGATCGTCCGGTATGACAAACGCGCCTCCCTCAAACCGTCTTATGGTACCCACAACGTTCTTTACGCCTCTTTCCAATATGGAAACGACTTCCCCCTCCCGCCTGCCGTTTTCGTCCTTTACCTTTTTTACCGTAGCGTAAACCTTGTCTTTGTGCATGGCGCCGTTTAGAGCGTGGTGCGGTATAAATATATCGGTGCCGCTTTCGTCGGGAATCAAAAAAGCAAACCCGCGTCTGTTTCCCTGAAGCGTGCCGCGCACCGCGCCGATTTCTTTCGGAGTAAAATATTTCTTATCCGCGCCGACGATAAAGAAGCCTTCGGCGACAAGTTCGTCAAGCGCCGCCTTTACGGCTTTTTTATCGGCGGCCGTGTGCGAATTTAGCCTTACAAAAAGTTGCCGTTCCGTAAAGCCTCTTATCTTCGCTCTTTTTATTTCCTCATACAGTTTGGTTTTAAATTCCATCGTATCCCCTTCGTTTTGACGGCTAAGATTACTCTTCTTTTACCCTCCGACAAAACAATGCCCTTAAAACGCCCGAAATGCCGATAAACGCTCTCGGGCAAATCATATTTTATCCATAAAAAAAGCCGTTCCAAAATGTCATCTTGAAACAGCCCTTGTCAATAGCCGCTACCGTATTTGTTCCCGTGTACGGAAAGAATAAGTTTATTCGGACAAGGTCCACACGACAAAAAACGCAATAGAAGTCACAAGCAAAGCTATTCCGTTATAGATAGTCGCGCGTTTATACCTGCTCTCTCTTGTCTTAACCTTGTTCTTACCCAAAAAGGTCTCCGTATTACCCGATATGGCGCCCAAATCGGCGGTATTGCCGTCCTGACTCAATACCAAAAATATCATTAGCAACGACAGCGCCGTCATCAAAAACATCAAAGTCGGATATAATATCTCCCAAATATTCATCTTTTTTCTCCCAAAAAAAACTTATTATGAAAACGCCGTTGAAACGTATCCAAATATGCCTTAATATATTATCACAAATAAGCCGAGAATACAAGCGTTTTATAGTAAAAATACAATCGGAAAGAGATATTTTTAGGCATTTTTATAAAAACATGCTTTTTTTACGAGCAAGCAAGCCGTCGATATGCGTTATCATATTTGCTCCGCTCTCAATCCAAAACGACAAAGAAGCGCTCCGATATAAAAACGTAGCCCTAAACAAAAAAAAGAGGCTGTTTCAAATCATGAAACAGCCTCTTTTAAAGAATTCTTAAACCTTCACTTATTACGCCGCCAAAATCATTCCGCTTTTCTTTAAGAAAGACAAGAATATTCCTATCGCAAAGGATGTGCCCGTGCCGAGTAAGAACCAGCCCCAAAGCTTAATTCCCGTAGAAACGATTCTTCCGCCCCTAACCTCAAACACCGCGTGTGCGCCGCCGTCGGTAACCGTTCCGTTAATCGGATTTGCGTCGGAGAACGCATAGTTTCCATTGTCGAGGTTTATGGTTACTATTACGCTCTTGTCGTCGCCGGGTTCTTCGTCCGTAAAGCGAGCTTCTATAGTATAGTCAACGCCCTCTATCAACGTTTCGCCTTCCACGAGGTTGTCAAATTCCACTTCTTTTACGGTTGCGCCGGTCGTTCCGTCGTAATCTTTTTCATTGATAGTAACCTTAGCGGTTATTTCTCTCGGCAAGATATCGACCGATACTCCCTCCAATATAACGTTCGCGTCATAGTTTCTCACATCGGCTCCGCTGAGATAAGCCTTTACGCTTATCGCCTTGTTTTTTCCGGCATTCGGAGAAGCCGTATAGCCAACCGCCTTTCCGTTATTATGAATGAGCATGAGCGACAAATCGTCTTCCGCCACTTTGCCTTTCCAATTAGGCGCCATAGTCGCGACATTGAGCGTTACGTCGGTTTTTCCGTCATAAATCTTAGTTCCTTTGCCGCCGACTTTATTTTCCACCTCTACCCCGGAAGTCACGGTCAATTGCCTTCTCGTTATGGTCAAGGTCGTTTCAAACGAAATCTTAGATTCGCCGTTACCGAAAGCGTAAGCCATAGGCACAAGCGGATCGGATTCCGCCGTTATCGTAACGATTACCCTATATATGCCCGCGTCTTTTGACAATCTCACTATGTCAAACCTCGCGTCCGCAATTCCGATAACCGCTTCCAATGCGTATTTTATTCCGTCAAAAGGATTGGCGTACACGGTGTTGTACACTCCGTCTTTAATGCCGTTCGCGTCCTCGTCGTACAGTGTTGCGCAGTCGTGCACCTTTCCGTCATATTCGATTGACAGGGGTGAAATCTGCGCGGCTATTTCCTCAACCGACATTTCGACTATCAAGTCCTCGCCGTTTTGGTTTTGCGTCGGCGTTATGGTTACCGTCACATCCGCAATCGGTCTGAGCGCGTAGTTATGCGCGTCCGCCCCGCCTATAGTGGCGTTTATTTCAACTTTCTTGTTTTTTCCCACGCTGGCGTCGACCATATAGCCGACATTGCCTACGGGCGCGGAGATATATATTACGTCGCCGGCTATTATTCCGCTGTAATTATTAGCGCCCGGCATTACTATCGCCACCACGTTGGTTCCGTCGTACGGTCTGGTGTTGTTCGGATAAGCCGTCGTCACGCCGAGAATTATAACCTCTCTTCTGTCGATTGTCAAGGTTCTTTCAAACTCAAAGTAGCTTTCTCCGTTACCGAACACATACGCCGTTTGATAATCTCTGAACGCCTCAATTCTTATAGTCGCCGTATACGCTCCCGCGTTGAAAGGATCTCTGTCAAAGGTCACCGAAGAGACAACGACTTTATCGGTATAATCTCTTATCGCCGAATCAATATACGCGTCAAACGCATCTTTTTGCGAGGTCTTGTTATACGTCGTTCTTATATCCGTCACGGCATATTTTATGGCGTCCACAACGTCCCATCCTATGATTTCGGAGCTATCGGGTTCCGTGTCTCCGACGGTTATATTTACCGTACCGGCTATGCCCTTTATGCTGTAATTAGATAAATCCGCTCCGCTAAGCGACAAATTCACATAGACGGTTTTGTTCTTCCCGGGTGCGGCGGTTTCGACGGTGCCTTGTATTCCATCTTTGTTGGTGTCCGCGTCCGTTATCGTCGCATTAACGTCATCGCCCGATATCACTCCGGATATCGTCATGTTATTCACTTCAAGGTCTACGGTGGGCGTTCCGTCATATTTTCTATTCTCCGCCGTTACTCCGTGCACGGTTAGCATCTTCGGCGTTATAATAAATTTCGCATCTATGACTATTTCGGACTCTCCGTTCCTAAATCCGTACGCCAAAGCGGGATTCCTGTTCGGGTATTCTTCCGCCTTTACCGTAACCTTGATATCGTAAACGCCGACGTCCTTTGTCAGTGCGCCATAGTCTACATATACGTATCCTATTCCCTCGATAGCCAAAAGCATAGCTCTTATAGATTCAAAGTATCCGTTCTGTACCGTTCCGTCATATTCGCTGCTCTTGTCCGTAAAAAGCGCGATTATTTCTTCGACCTCAATTCCGTCTATTATTCTATCGTCGTCGGGATTCGTGTCGGGTATGTCCACGCCCGTGGGTCTTATCGTTGCCGTTACGTCGTTGACGTACGCCTCAATCTTATAGTTATCTCTGTCGGCGCCCGTAAAATCAAGCTTTACGTACACCGGTTTGTTCTTTCCGACGCTCGCGTTGTCGGTGTAGCCGTTAACGCCGTTCAAGTCGATACTCAAGTCGTCGCTGGCTATTTTTCTGTCAAAATTCACAACGCTTATGTCGATTTGTATTACATTGTTACCGTCGTAAGTCTTGTCGTAGGCGGTTATACCGCTCGTTACCGTCAAAGCTCTCTTTTCAACCGTAAATACGGCGTTTATGACAAGCTCGGACTCCATATCGCTAAATCCGTACGCCAAAGCGGGATTTCCGTTCGTGTCCTCATCCGCCCTAAGCGTTATAGTTACGTTGTATGCGCCGGCGTCCTTTCTCAAGTTGTCAAACACGACGTCCACGCTTGCTATACCTTCCACGGATAATAAGTAGTCCTTAATATCATCATAGTAGCCGATCTGTACGGTTCCGTCATATTCGCTGCGCTTATCGGTGAATAAAGCCTCTATTTCCTCCACCGTCAAGTCTATTATCCTGTCGTCCGACGGATCCGGATTGGGATCCGGATCGGGATTTACACCGCTCGGCAATATATTTACAGTCGTGTTTTCTATATACGCCTTCTCTTTGTAGTTGTCCGCGTCCGCGCCCGAAAGAATAAGGTTTACATATACCTGTTTATTCTTTCCCACGCTCGCGTTATCCGTATAACCTTTTCCGTCTTTGACGCCAAATTGCAAATCATCCGAGGGTATTTTCCCTATCTGTTGCAGGCTTCCTATAGCGACGGTTATTTCATTGTTACCGTCGTAAGTCTTGTCCTCGGCGGTTATGCCTCCGGTTATCGTCAGCTCTCTTTTTGTTATCGTCAATTGCGTGTTTATGACAAGCGTCGATTCTCCGTCGCTAAATCCGTACGCAAAAGCGGGATTTCCGTTCGGGTTTTCTTCCGCCGTTAAGGTTATTCTTACGTCGTATACGCCCACGTCTTTCCTTATGTTGTCAAACTCGACGTCCACGTCCGCTATACCGACAACGTTTTCCAAATACGCTTTGATATCGTCGTAATAGTTGCTTTGCGCGGTTCCGTCGTATACGCTGCTGTGACCGGTCAAAGTCTCTTCTATCTCGGCTACCGTCAATTCGACTATTTTGGACTCCGTGATCGGATCGTCCGGCTCTTCCGCGCCGGTCGGTCTTATTGTCGCCGTTACGCCGTCAACATACGCCTCAACCTTATAGTTATCTCTGTCGGCTCCCGTAAAATTAAGCTTTACGTACACGGGCTTGTTCTTTCCGACGCTCGCGTTGTCCGTATATCCTACGCCGCCGAGGACGCTTGCAACCAAATCATCCCATGTTATTTTTCTGTCATAGCTAACGCCGCTTTCGGTGATCGGTATCACGTTGTCGCCATTATAAGTCTTGTCATACGCGGTTATGCCGCCCGTGACTCTCAAAGCTCTCTTTTCAACCGTAAACTTTACGTCTATGATAAGAGTCGACTCCTCGTCGCTAAAGGCATACGCTTCCTCATTTACGGGATCTTCGTCGGCTTTTAACGTAAATCTAACGTCATATTCGCCCGCGTCTTTCTTTAAGTTGTCAAACTCGACGTCCACGTCCGCTATACCGACAACGCTTTCCAAATACGCTATAATGTCGCTGTAGTATCCGCTCTGCACGGTTCCGTCGTATTCGCTGCTCTTATCGGCTAACAAAGCCGTTATTTCGTCTATCGTTAAACCGACTAATAAGTGCTCCGTCTCCGGAAGATCCGTCGGCTCCTCATGCCCCGTAGGTCTTATCGTCGCCGTGACGTCGGTCAACGCCGTCAATAAGTAGTTATCTCTATCCGCTCCGCCGAGAGTCAGTTCCACATATACCTTTTTATTCTTGCCCACGCTGGCGTCCGCCGTAAAGCCTGTTTCGCCCACAACCGATATAGTCAAATCGTCCGTCGGTATCTGTCCGTCAAACACCGCGGCGTTCGTATCCATATCGATAACCGTGTTGCCGTCGTATTCTTTATCTTGGGCGGTTACGTTGCTTACCGTCAAGGCTTTTTTGGTTATAGTCAACTGTACGTTTATTTCAAGCACCGCTTCTCCGTTGCTGAAGGCATACGCTATCGGATTCAAATTTCCATTAATCTCGTCCGGATTTTCGATCGCCGTTAAGGTTAGCCTCACATTATATACTCCGGCATTTTTCTCTATGCCGTCAATAAAGGATATTTTTATGTCGCCTATACCATCTTGGCTGCGTAAATATGTTATTATCGCGCTATAGAGATTGTTCTGCACAAGTCCGTTGTACTCGCTCTCCATGCCTTCAAATAACGCGGCTATCTCGTCTACGGTTAACCCGATTATTTTGGGCGACGTACCAAGATTGTCAACCGGCTCCTCCTGACCCGTAGGTCTTATTGTCACCGTTGTGTTGGCGGTCGCGTTGTCACTGTAATTACTCGCTCTCGAACCCTCTATATCAAGCTCGATAAATACTGTCTTATTCACTCCCGGAGCGGCGGTCAAGGTATGACCGTTGCCGCCTCTAACCGTTACTTTAAGCAGCGCTTCATTATTATCGTCGATAGCGGCTATTCCGCCTACATTCATACTGTCCGTGATTATTGTTATCACGTTTGTCCCGTCATACATTTTGTTTTGCGCGGTTATACCGGAAACGGTAAGCACTTTCGGAGTTATTGTTAACACCCGGGTAAATTCCCTTGTTTCCTCTTTGTTGTCCGAAAATATTGTATCTGCGGTAAGAGTTATAACTATGGTTACGGTATACGTTCCCGCGTCGATAACACTCGTCGGAGCAAAAGATATATCTATACTTTCCAATTTCTCTGGGAACCCCGGCTTGTTCAACATCACAAAAATAGCGGCTTTCGCGCTGTCGTATATACCGGATTTGGTCATTCCGTTATATTCCGATTCTTTATCCGTAAGCAAGACGTCGGTTATCTCTCTCAGCTCGGTTTCCGATACTCTGATATTGGTTTCAATCTCAAGCGTCGCGTCCGTATATACCTCGTTAACGGGCAACGAGTAGTTATGCATTTTTTTGGTATCCGCCAATGTGATTTGCACGGTGATAAATCTATTTTTACCGATATTCGCATTATTGTAGAACGCATTGTCCAAGATATAATCCGTTGTGGATATGTTTTCGTGCGCGCCGTTGAATTTCAAATCAAAATGCTCGCCCCGCGTCGCCGTAGCGTTGCCGTCATATATCTTATTTTGGGCGTCTATTATCTCAAAATCTATCGCTTTCGGATTTATACTCGCGTCAAAGTCAAAATTCGACACGCCATTTTTAAATAAATAGTTATCCGTCTTAAGCGAAAGATTTATCGTAAACGTGTCCGCGTCGTCCACGTCCTTATCGTTATAATAGCAGCTTCCGACGTCAAACACGTTAGCTATCGTATCGCCTGCTCCTAACGCGGGAGTATCAAAGTATGTACCGAAATTACTTATAGTCAAAGCGGTTCCGGGAGTCGTATAGCCGTCGTAAGTCTTTGATATGATCGGCGTTTTTTGAGAAAGCTCCAAAATCATCGGCTTAATGTGAAATTCGATGCCTTCCTTTTGTATCGTTATCACGGTTTTTTCCGGATTTATCGTATAATCGCTCGCCGAAGCCGTTCCCTCGTTAAAGGTATACCCCGGCTTAGTCCTTAAGGTAGTAGTAAAAGGATAGTCACCGGCATTCTTTGTCAAACCCGGAATATCGATAGTTATTTCCAAAATACCCGGAATAGCTCTCAATGAACTAAGCACTATGTAAAAAGGCGATCCCTCCGTGAGTCCGCCATATTCGGGCACGGTTCCGTCATAAATAACCTCGCCCTCCGGAGAAGACGCCGACGTTTCCAACAACAATATTATCTCGTCTATCGTCATATCGCCAATATCTTTATCCGCGGCGACGAAGCTGTCGCCGTCGTCGGCGCTCTCCGATATCTCCTGACCGCCCGCCGCCGCAGCGCCGTACGAATGCCCCGTGTAGCCGGGCATCAACGCTAATAAAAACATCACGCTTAAAAAGAGCATACCTGCCCAAACCCAAAGCGTTTGCTTGCGCGCTCTCGCGCCGTGTACGCCGCGCACCGCCGGCTGTACATACCCATTCTTACCCATATCTGACCTCCAGTCAATTTTTTGTTTTTTCGGTTTCCATTAACCGAATTTTTTTGTTTCTATATATCAACGAGGTTTTCCCTCGATAATCTCCGCTTTTTTATTCGACTCTTCGGCTTTTAAATATCTCCGCTTCGCTTGTCGCGCGTAATGCGCGTTTATCGCGCTTGTGTCTTAAGTATATCGTATAATTACGAACGCTTCGCTTATAGCGCGCGACATGTTTTATCGTCGTCCTCCGACGTTTTTTTGTTTTTACAGTTTTTTCAGCGTCAAAGTGCCATTCGGAATTTTTACATATTCCTCCTTCGCTTTTTACGTCGTACCTAATCAATAAGAATATTTTTTCAGCTCTATACCTTATATTTTATTCGAGCCTCTTCCCATTAATCATTTAATTATAGTTTGATTATATACCTTTATTTATCTTGTTGTCAATAAAAAAATATTATTTTTTTTACATTTCGGAATATTTTTTACAATTTTCCCTATGTTTTTTGTGGTTTCACTCCTCTCCGACCACAATCCGCCGTTTTTTTGCATTAATAGTTTTTCTTAAAAAAACGGTCTTATACCGAACTTGACCTCCGATGGGGTTTAAACGCTATCATATGCTTCTATATCTTTTTTACGCACGCTTTGAGATTTTATAGGCGCTTTTCGTTTACCGTTCGTCGCGTATAAACATTCTTGCACTAAAACGTAAAAACCCCTTTACGCGCCGTCCCGAACGGGATTTATTTCTTCCTTATTCAAACTGCGAATAATTTTTATTCACAGCCGAGATTGTTTGCGCCTCTATCTCTTCCCTATTTGAGCCCGCGAATCTTCCTTTGCCACCGTAAACGGAAAAGCCTTTGAGTATGTCGGGGGTACGCCTCATTACTTTTTCCCCTGCAACAGCCAACGAAACGCCGTCTTCCTTGCCCTTTTTGTCTTATGCGTCGTTTCTTATCCGCTTCCATGCAACAGCCAACGAAACGCTGTCTCTTCCTTGCCCTTTTTGTCTTATGCGTCGTTTCTTATCCGCTTCCCTGCAACCGCCAACGAAACGCCGTCTCTTTCTTGCCCTTTTTGTCTTATGCGTCGTTTCTTATCCGCTTTGTTTTTTTGTACTTATACCCTTCTTAATCCCCTGTTATTGCGCTTGTACGGTCTTTTAATTGCCCCGCCCGCTTGTGTCTTTAATTACTGACTTCTCTTCGCATAAGCGGTTTCCACCGCGTCTAAAGCCACGCGCGCAAGGAAAAGCTTTCTTTCCTTTATATTTCTTCTTATTTATATCGTCTACACAAGTCTTATAGCAGACGGCTACAAAACCGATTCTGCCGCTTGTTATCGCTCTCTCGTTATACTTTCTTCTTTTGTGACAAACCCAAAAACCCGGTCTATCGCTTTTTTGTGCGTAATAGCGACGTTGGCTATCTACGTTCTTAATTATAAAATATAATATAATCCCGTGTCAATGGAAAAAATATATTTTTCCGTTGACGGAAAGCTTTTTAAAAAGCTATTTCGTCTTTCTTGTGGTTTTCCCAACCCGCAACCACAAGAACCTATTTCATATCGGTAGAGTATAGACAAAAAGAAAAAACGGTCTTATACCTTATTTTTTAATAGTCCGCCGCATGTATGCGGATAAAGGATTATAATATACTACAGAATTCTGTAAGCGCATTGCCTCTCGCAATACGCTAAAGAGCCTTTTCACGCTCAAATCGGCACAAAAAAACTGTCATTTAAGCGTTCTGTACCGTCTATAATTTTATGCGCGCACCGCAAAAATTTCTATAAAAACGGCTCAAAGCGTGAAACAACCGCCTATTTTTTCACGAATAAGCGGTAAGGCTTTTGACGGATTCGCAAGCTCTTCCTTTTTAGTCGCATTCATAACTATTAAGCCTTGCATAGGTTTATACTCGTCGCTTCTTATTTTTACCGATTTAATCGTCGTTCCGTTTTTTATATAGTCGGCATACCCCTCGCTTACGCAACCGTTTGCGCTTCGCGCAAGCCTCAAGAATTTTTCATTCTCCGGAATCTCATAGCTGCCGTCGTTTATCAAAACTTTATCCGTACCGGGTATTATCTTGTTTACTTGGCTTCTAAGCTTTATCTTTAACCCTTCTTCCATAGGTTTCCCGTAAAATACGATATTCAATAAGTCGTCGTCGGCATGCGCCGCCAGATACAGCGGATATCCGGTGTTGTTTTTAAATTTTAAGTCGTTTAATTCGCTAACCATCGCGTCAAACGACGGAGGGACATATCCAACCATAGAGCTGTGACGTTTGACGTGAACTATTTCAAGGTTCGCGTACAGAGCGGCGTTATAGAGCGTTGTGGAGACCTGACATACGCCGCCGCCTACGCCCTCGACAAGCTGTCCGTCAAATATTATAGGCGCGCTCAAAAAGCCGCGTTCCGCCGTTCTTTTACCGACCGTTTCATTAAATGAAAAGACGTCGTTAGGGTTTATAACCGCGCCGCTTAGTTTGCTTGCCGCAAGCTTTATATTGCTCTTTCTCTCCGGTTTTGAATTGGGATACCTTGTCGAATACGATGCTCTATACTTCGTCACTTCCCTCAAAAGCTCCTCCGTATATTCCGGTTCGTATCTTATTACTCTCAACGTCACATCCACGCTTTTTTTACCGACGCTTTTTATAATAGCGTCTATCGCGCTCTTTTCGTCCAGACCCGCTCCAAAAACTCCTTCCTTATATTTAAACCGTTCTTCCGCCTCCGGAAAAAATTCCGCCTCCGCGTTTATCGCGTCATATCCGTACACGGCGGCAAAACGGCTAAGGTCGGCGTATAGACCTACGTATATTTCTCCCGCGGCGGCGCTTTCGCTTAGTCCGCGTTTTTTAAAAACGCCTATTATCCTTTGCGCTTCCTTATATGTAATTCCGCGATAATTGCAAATATATTCCGCGCTCTCAATACGGTTGCCCGCCTCGTCAAAATAGTTAACGCGCAAGCGGCTGTTAAGAGGATAAAAAAATAAACCCGCGGCTATCACGGATAGAATATTAAAAATGGCTGCGGCAAGCTTAACGGACATATCTCTCCCCCCTTTCAACATACTCTATCGTCAACAAAATTAATACGGCGCACGAGTCTTAACGGCGCGATTAATATTTGTAAGATAATAAGTAGTATACAGAATAAGAGAGGTTTTTATGCGGTTCGCGATTTTATGCGCGCCGCATAGCTCCCGCAAAAATCTTATAATACACGGCTCTATGCCTTATAAAAAAGCAAACGGGAAAAGGTCTTTCAAAACCTTTTCCCGTTTGCTTTTCTCTCAAAACCGGCTTAACCTTACACCGACATACTCTCAATTCATTCCGGAATAATCCGCAAACTTGACGTTATAGTACCGCGCATAATCTAAACCGCAAACAGACGAAACTTATTCCTCACTCTCGATATTTTTGGTTTTTTCATAAAAGTCGGACAGATTTTTTAGACAGCGTATAGCTTCTTCAAACTCTTCGGCTGATACTATCTTGAGCAATGACGCGGTGCGCTCTTTTGCCGTCGCTTTAAGTTTCGCAATGTACTTCTCTCCCTTGCGGCTAAGCTTCGCAAGGATAATGCGGCGGTCGTTAGGATCGACACAACGCTCGATAAGTCCCAACGCCACCAAATCGTCAACGACTCTCGTAAGCTGTTGCTTCGAAACGTTCAGACCCTCTGCGAGTATACTCATCGACACCGGTTCTTGCATGGCTATAATAGAAAGACAAAAATACTGGTGATTAGACAGTTGTCCCTCTTTTATAAAGCCCAACGACTCGATAAAATTCTTTTTGAACATCGGCGCTACTTTGACGATTTCATCCAAAAACTCGTAAACTTTTTCTTCAAACATAATAACTACTACCCCTTTTAGGTTTTATTTTTGCTTGTCTATATAAAGACATCGACATTTAAAATGTTTGCTTATTATATCAGAAAAATACAGAAAAAGCAACCTCTTTTTTGAATTTTTTTTGAATTTATATAAATTTTTTTTAATTGTCCGCTAAAAAAACCCAAACAGTCTATTTTTCAGATAATTTTAGTAGAATAGTTATCTTTTCGGACGTCGGGGCCCCTTTGCAAATTCGGCTTTTGCGCCGGGAATAAATCTTTCGACCATATCGTAAAACTTATTGTCATGATATTTGGAGACAAGATGCGCCAATTCGTGAACTATGACGTAATCCAAAAAATCCGGACTTTCAAAAGTAAGCATTATACTCAACCGTATTTTTTTTGTCTTTACGTTACAGCTGCCCCAGCGCTTATGCATTCGTCCGACCGCCCATCCGGAGCATTTTAGCCCGGTTCGCGCTTCCCAATACGCAATACGCTCCTTCGCTTCGGCTTTTAATCGCTCCGCCTGCCATTTTTCAAAGTATTCTTGTTTTTTTTCACTTTCTATATTCTCCGGCATTCCGTAAATAAGTCTGTCGCCTTCCGTACGAATATTAGGTCTTTGGCTTTCCTTTCGCTCCACGACATATTCGCGTCCAAAGATTCTTATGCGTTCTCCGCTCTCGTATGTAAGGCGGTTTTCCTTGATCTTCTCATATTCCGCCGCCTTTCTTAATTGCTTTTCTATCCACGCGCTCTTGCTCTCCACAAAAGCTCTTATACGCTCCGTATCGGAATTATGCGGCGCGGTTACGCTTACCCGTCCGTCAAGCGGCTTAACATATAGATTTATATTTTTTATTCCCTTCTTTTTGGCGATATAAACGGGTATTTTACCGTTTTGCGTATCAATAGATATAGTTTTTTCCATATTTACTCTTTTTTTTGTTTTTTAAGCGGCGCGCGAACGAAAAAAAAACACAAGCAACCGCATTATATTAAAAATCTTAACGTTTACGTTTAAAAAATACTTCTTTCGGCTGCTCCGCCGTAATCGATTCCAGTCTTATGCTCTCTATTTTGGACTCTCTCATAAGTTGAGTCGGATAAACGCTTCTATGCCCCGTAACTAAATACGCGACAGGACAAGCCACGGCGGCAATCACGGCAAAGGACGGACTAAAAAACATTTCGAACGCCATTATTATGCACGCGAGAGGCGTGTTTGTCGAGCTTGCGAGTACCGCCAGCATTCCGAGACAGGCAAAAACCGACGGATCCAGATTGAACACGGAAGCAAAGGCGCTGCCGGACGTTATCCCTATAAACATAAGCGGCGTAAGGACTCCCCCGCTTCCGCCGAAAGACAGCGTAATCGCCGTAAAGATTATTTTTAGCAAAAAATCATAAAGGCGCGCCTCTTGACCCTCCGCTATTTTTGTAAAATAATTTATTCCCATGCCGAGATAATCCGTTCCGAATATCAACGCCAATACGACGATAACGCCGCCGCCGATAAGTCCCTTAAGCGGCTTATATATCCTTAGCCCCGAGGACAGCTTGTGCGTTCCGTTTATCACCGAAACGGTTATGAGCGACACTATACCAAAAAATAAGCCCGCAAGCAAAGCGATTCCGATGTTAAAAAGAGCGTTTGACGGCGTAAATGCAAAAGACGAAAGATTCGGCATCGCATCGGGCGTAACTCCCAAAGCGTTTGACACAAAATATCCCGCGATTGCCGCCGTCATCACGGGAAATATATTTCTTAAATTAAGCCTACCCACCACCAAAACCTCGACGGTAAACACCGCCGCCGCTATCGGCGTCGCGAATATAGCCGCAAAAGCCGCGCTCATGCCGCAGACGACGAGCGCTTTTGTGTCCCTTACGTCCAACCGTAACACCCGCGCGATAAAGCTTGCGGCGCCCGCTCCTATCTGTGTCGTGGGCCCCTCTTTGCCCGCCGAACCGCCGCCCGCTATGGTTATAACCGTCGCCGCAATCTTTACGGGAATGACTCCGATTTTTATCCGACCGCCGTTATTATGGATCGCTTCTATGGCTTTTTCCGTGCCGTGTCCTTCCGCCGACGGCGCAAGGTATTTTACCAAAAACGCCGAAAGAAACATCGCCGCCGGCAACATCAAAAAATAACGGTCTATACCGCCCGTAAACTCCGTCGCTTTTTCCAAAAGCCACATAAATCCCGCGCTTACCGCTCCGACCGCGCCGCCCGTTCCTCCGGCTATAATCAGCCACTTGATTATAGCCGAGATAAACAACGAAAAACTTTTCAGTTTATTTTTCATGTATATAATTTTACTACCGAAAAGCAAAAATATCAATTATTTTGATACGTCTATTTTTTTTATATCGGAACTCGAATATTGTAAAAGACAATGATTAATTTTTCTCATTAAAATTGTCAATCAGAAATAACGGGTTTAATCTCAAACTCAAAATATGCGTTATCGCCGTACCAGAGCGGAAAATTCGTTCCCCAAACGTTGTTGTGCAATATAAATGAAATTCCGTCCTTGAAAATATCCCGGAATTTCGTCTTTTCAAAATGCAAAAAATTGCCGTCGCCGCGCGCAAGCAGAGGAGCGTGACGGTTAACAAAGATAAAGGTTCCCGCCTCCGTGTTCAACGTCGCATTTTCGACGGCGGAAAGATTCCTGCCGCCGTTTTCCGCTATCTCTTCGGCATTTATCACGCTGCCCGACTTGCTATACTTCAGCGCGCCGTCCGTAAAGGCGGGAAAAAGCCGAAACAGTATCGCTTCGGTCAATCTGTTTTTGGGCTTGTTTAGCCAAGTAACCTCGATTTTTAGCCGATCGGGATAAAAGGTATAGACAATTTCCGCCGTTTCGGGCGCGCCTAATTCCCTATGCGCAATCTCTTTTGCTTTTAGCACTACGGACAGAACAAACGCTCCCCCTTCAAGTCCGCCGCCAATTCGGGCGGGCTCGTAATAAAAATCGCCCGAAGGATACTTACCCTCGACATATTTTAGGTTTGGACGCGAAAAATCTCCCAACGCCCATAGATAAGTTTTTTTGAGATCCCGCGTATAATTTTGGATCCATACATTATAGTCGGTCGCGTTATAACCGCGGTATAGAAGCGGCGCCCCGCCTCTAAAAAGCGCGCGTCCCTCATAACTCACCGAAATTCCGAAATCGGTATCCGAATCCGCGGTTTTTCGCCGATTATCCACCGTAAACGCCCACTTGCCGAAAGCATATTCTTTTAAAGATTCCATGTCGTTTAACGGCGTCTGTCGCTCTTGAACGGGCAATTTTACCGGCAGCAAGGTTTTTAATCCTTTCTCCGCTTCGGCTTTTTGTTCCGCGTTTAAGCCCGCAATCGCCTCCGCTATGTATGCGCGCTGCTCTTGCCAACTTTTTTCCACAGCGCTATATGAGCCTTGTCGCTTTCTGACCTTAAAAAGACGGAACCATCCCTCGATTAAGCCGATAGGAAACTCCAAAAACAGTTCGCGAAGTCCGTGTTTTACCGTATCCATGGATTTTGCGCGTTCAAAATCCTTTCTTAAATAATGGGTAAAATCTCCTAAATTCGATTTGATATCCATGCCGCAGGTATGTTCGGCTAAGCATAGAAGATTGTCGGCAAGCGTCCGGTACGCCGCGCTTTCCCTCTTCAAGCTTCCTTCTTTCAGCCATGCGTTTTTTAGCGCAATCAATTCGCGTATCGCGCCCGCCTTATAAGGATCCGCCGCCGCGCCGTGAATCCACGTATCCCCAATTTCATCGGTTATAATGGGCAATCGCTCTCGTTTTTCCCAAATAATTTCCGCGTAATCGTCTAACCGCCCCGCGACTACTTCATGGTTTGGATAGCGTTTTTTTAGGTTTTTTAAGCGGTCTAATACCGCCTTTTCGCCGTTCGAACCTTGATTGTCATAGGTATGGTCAAAAAACAGAACGTCGTCGGTAAGGTCACAAGAAAATCCGCCACCGTAATCGCCGGAATAGATTACGACAACCTCAGATTTTCCGCGTTTCCACAGAAAACAAGGCGGTACGTTTGGCAACGCGGACGCGCCGTTCACGCCGATATGCAATAGTTTTACGCCGTGCTTTGCGAGTATCGGCACAATTCCGACCGTATGACCGGGGACGTCCGTCAATTTGGCGGCGATCGTCTTTCTGCCGGAAATTCTATCAATTTCTTCCACGATTGACAAACCGTAATCTAAGGTATCAAAGTCGAGTAATTCGGTGTGCGTGGTAAAAGGCATTGCGTGCGGCGCGATGTCTCCGCGCTTAACGGCTTCGACAAGCGCAATCCGACCGCTCTCCTCGCTGTCGTTTAGAGCTTCCTTGAGTATCCATGCGCCCGTTGTCCAAACAAATTTTTTGTCGCCGTTTTTATTCAGCGCGGCGGCAATCTTGACCGCGGCGGGAATAAATTCATCTATATATTTCCGTCGAATTACGGACGCATAATCGGTATATCCCAAATCCATATGGGTTTTAGAAACTACGATAACCTTAGACATTTTCACCGCCTCCAAACAAATTTTACCGATATCGCCCGGTAAGCCGCTAAATACGAAGCGAACTAAACCTCGTAAAAATTATATAATTTTAAATATTATAGCGTAAAACCTCTTATTTGTCCAATTCTTTCTCCTTATCCCCAAATCTTTTACAGGGCTTATGCGCTTTCATGCGCAAGCCATGAAATAATTGTTGGGTTTTTTCTCATTCTCCATTGATTTTTTGCCTTTGATATGGTATATTGATATAAACATAAAAGACGTGCCAAGGCAAAGACCGACGTACGCAAACCCGTCGACAAAATAAGGAGAATTTCATGGAAACTTCGGCAAAAAAGCATTTATCAACAAAAGAAATCGTATCCTATTCCCTCGGGCTATTCGGCTTTCAGCTCATAATCGGTTATTTAAACTCCTATCAAGCCGAATTTTATGTCACGGGCATGGCGGCGGATTTTGCCGTTATAGGAATATTACTGCTTGTTGTCCGCGTAATTTCGGCGGCGTTCGACCCTATCGTCGGCAATTTGATTGACCGTACAAATGGAAAAAAAGGCAAGCTAAAGCCCTTTATCCTATTTTCTCTTCTTCCTCTTATGGCGATGACTATCCTGATATTTATAAAGGTTCCTTTCCGCGGCGCGGCTCTCTACGCCTATATTTTCGTTACCTTTTTATTTTTTAGCATGGCGTCGACTTTGGGAGACGTTCCGTCTCAAGCAATCGCGTCCGTCGCCACGCCCAACCCAACCGAACGCACAAATTTGGTTTCAGTGGCTAATACCTTCAAAGCCATAGGTCTTTCCGCCGCCGCCGCCGTTCTTCCTATAGTCTGTCTGATAGTACCCGGCGGCTCGGCGGTCATTACCGAGAAAGGCGCCGCGGATACGCCTATAAGCGTTGACGAATTTACCATAAGCGCCATAGTCATCGCCTTAATCGGATGCGGTCTCTTCGCGCTCATATACATAGTAAACCGCGAACGCGTTCCTTACAGAGCGGAAAGGATGTCTTTTAAGGATATGCTCTCCGTACTCAAAGGAAACAAGCCTTTTTTATTAGTCATTATCTCCTGTTTTTTAGGCTTCGGGCGGCAGATACAGACGAGCATAGCCGTTCAGACCGCCAATTCCGTAATGGGAAGTCAAAATTATGTACTCATAATAGGAATTACAGGCGGAATAGGCGCCGTCCTCGGAATGGCGTTCGTACCGCTTCTCATAAAAAAATTCGGCGAAAAAAACGTCTGTATCGGCGTTTCGCTATATGGCTTCGTCATGTCCCTCGTCACATTCTTTGTCGGCACAAACAGCATGACGACCATGTTTATTTTTCTCTTCCTAATGGGCTTTCAATTCTCGGTGGTCAATCTTTTACCGGTAATAATGACCGCCGACAGTATAGACTACTATGAATACAAAACGGGAAAGCGCGCGGAAGGCACCGTGTACGCCGTTCTGAGCCTTACCGTAAAAGTAACTCTCGCTATGGGCACGGCTCTCGGGCTTATTCTTCTCTCGGTCTCCGGTTACGATGTATCAAAGGTCGGAGGTCAATCCGATACAACCGCAAAAATAGTGTACTTTACTTACACCGCCGTCCCCGGTATATTCTCGTTGCTTTCAATAATTCCGCTTATAAAGTACGACCTTACACCAAAGAAAAAGCTTGAAATAGCCGAGGAATTACAAAGGAGAAGAGCCGTTTAACATGACGATTGAGGATGTCTATAAGACTGCGGAAAAATTTTGATAAATTTTCCCCCGTCCTCCTTTCAAAGCCTTTCGACGCTTTATACGCGCGTCTATAATTTCATTTCCCTATATTAAGCCTTAAAAATCGCGCTTTGCGTTCCTTCCGTTTTTGTGAGGATAGCCATAGTACTTATATAAAAACATATAAGTAAAAAGGGCAAAAACCGCGGTTTTTGCCCTTTTTAATCTATCGTCTTTTTATTCGGTTTATTTATTCGCCAAGACATACCGATATTTATATACCGTTACTTTTACGCCACCGTAGAAAAATATTGTGAAAATAACGTCATTTGCACGTCTACTTGCGTCATGCCGCGTTTTACTCTGATAACCAAAATATCGTTTGGTCTGGCATTAAAAATAAAATCCGTAATCATAAAATTGCGCGTAATATCCTTTTGCGCTTTTACGACTCCCGTCGAGCTTTTGAGCGTCAAAGAGAGAATAGTGTCGTTGAACGAAAGCTTTCCTTGCGCGGGCGCCGACATAGCGGCGATAACGTTTACGGTATGAACGATTTTTACTCTTCCGGTCACGGGGTCCTCAATCTGCGATATGTCTACTACGCTTGTCGTAATGCCTAAATTAGCCTTTTTTGCCGAGCCGTTGTTGTAGATAATATTTTCCGCAATACCGAAAGCGATATTTGAGGGTATGGCGTAAGCCATATTTTCGATTTCTTCGTTTGCAGTTTTCGCATTGACTATGCCGATTATCTCCCCGTCTTCGTTAAAGAGACCGCCGCCGGAATTTCCGCCGTTTATGGCGGCGTCAACTCTCATGACTCTCATCGCGACCATTCCCGATCCTGTTATTTTATTCATGTATATCTCCTCGGAATCAAGACTTACGACTCCCTTTGTAACCGATATACCGCGACCTTGCGCATTACCGACGGCGATCACCGTACCGCCCGGATATACGTCGTCGGAATCGGCGACCGTTGCCGCCGCCGCCGTCTGGCTATTCTTTATAGTATTGCTTCCTGAGGCAATGAGAACGGCGATATCGTTATCCGCCGAACCGCCGATATACGACGCCGGAACGGCATATCCCGCGCGCCCCTCATGTCCGTACAAATATACGCTAATGTTCGCGCTTATTGCGCTATCGTATATGACGTGATAATTTGTGATTATATAAGCCGTTCCGGTTTCTTGATCCAATTTGAATATAACGCCCGCGCCGAGTAACGTTCCGCTCGAAAATCCCGCCGTAACGGCGACGACGGAACGCAACGCCTCGTTCGTCGCCTTATCTACCGGCGTGTAATTCGCCGAAAGATATTCTCTTAAAAAATCATCAAACCCGAGATTGCCGCCGTTATTCAGATACGCCTCGTAGATATCCTCTATGCTAGGACTTTCCGCATCCGTACCGTCGCTTCCCGACAACCCCTTCAAGCTTGCCAGCCAGTCTGTCTCACTGCCGACAAAACCGTTGTCGACCGCTATCTCGTAAGCCGACTTACCGCTCTTCGTAAAACACGATGAAAGGCTAAAAACTAACGCGATAACAAGACAAAATAGCATCAAGCCTCTTATTTTCTTACCGTTCATAATTATACCTCTTTTTTTTTAGATTTTTTATTTTAATTTTATTCTTATTTCATGTATTTATCGTTAAGTCGGAAAATTTTTGATAGAATCCCCCCTATCCTCTCTCTTCGCTATACCGTAAAATCACTTAATAATCCCTTTTCTTCATAGAAGCGCGCGGCTCCGGTTACCGCCGCTTCTTCGCAGTCCTTGACAACGCAAATCTTGAGTTTTAAGCGTTCGGCAAGATACTCCGGAAGAGCCAAAAGTCTCGCCGTTCCCCCCGATAAAAATATACCGTTTTTACAGATAAAATTATAGTCTTTTTCGGGGAGTGAAAAAAGCATGGAATTTATAAGCAACACAAGTTTATCAAGGGTTACGACTATGCAGCTTCTTATATCCGAACCGGCTATTTCGGCGCTTCTCAACTCGCCCGTAACGATATCCTTTCCGCTCACGGGAAATTTTTGTTTTATGTTCGGCTCCAATCCGCCGGACGACAGCTTTAATCTTTCGGCGGCGCGACCGCCAATGCTCAAAGCATACTTTGAATGAACCATATTGCAGATCTCCTCATTCATGGCGTTGCCGGCTATATTGGCATGGCATCCGGAAACTATACCGCCTTCGGTTATATAGGCAACGTTCGCAACGGCGCCGCCCACGTCGACAAAAAATCCGCGGCTCACCTCCGAATACGAATACAGAGCAAACAATCCGTCGACTATATAAACGCGCGACGCTCCGATATTTTTTAAAATTCCGGCAAAAACCTTTCTGTCGCTAAAAGTAAGTCCGCACGCCGTCAAAGCTATTATACGCAGCCTTTCTTTCATTGTGGGTCTGACGTTGATTTTTTCCAAAAAATCGCATAACATAAGCTCCGCCACTTCCTGATCGGTTATGACGGCATTTTTTATTGGATGCACGGGCGTGTACCGCTCAAGCGTCTCGGCGGCAATCTTTTTGGCTTTATATCCCGTTTCTCCAAGCAAAAGCTTATCCGCCGTCCTGTCAACCAGCGCTATCGCGGGCTCGTTAAACACCAATCCTTCGCCGCACTTATATATCTTGACATTTTCCGACCCCAAATCCATAACCAAATCAATCGACATGCTATACCTCGCTTTATATAAATAACTTAAGTTTTTCCGTAGGCAATCCGATAACGTTGTTTACGCTTCCTTCGCAGCGTTCCACGAGCGCGTCGTCTTGTATCCCGTACGCTCCCGCCTTATCAAACGGCTTGTATCGAACTATGTAACCCCTTATCTCCTCTTCACTGTTGCGCTTAAAAAGCACCTTGGAGCAATCGCAAAAAACTCTTTTTTCCCCTCCGACGATGACGCACACTCCCGAATAAACGCAATGTTCCTTTGCGTTCAGTTTTTTTAATGTCGCGTACGCCTCGTCGTAATTTTTCGGCTTTTTCAAAATTTCGCCGTTAAAGCATACTATAGTGTCGCAGGCTATTATTACCGCATTTCTATCCCCGTCTATATTTTTAAATACTTCCTCCGCCTTTTTTACCGCCAATTCCATGGCGGCTTTATCGGGCAAAATCTCCTTCGTATTCTCCTCGCAAAGAGGATGAATTATCTCAAAGTCATCTATTAATTCTTTTAGCAACGCCGCTCTTCTGGGCGAAGAGGACGCAAGAATAACTCTCATCTCTAATTTAACCTTATTCCGTACGTATCGCCCTCATAACCGTTTGGGTCGTACTCGATATATATAAAATACAGCTCGCTCGCTTTGCTTTTGGATATCTCAAAGACTATTACGCAAGACCTGCTTTCCCCGGCGTTTATCGTATATTCGTTTGTCGATATTGTCTCGCCCTTGCTTTTTTTAGACTCGGAGTATAACATAAAATCCTCTTCATCGCTAAACGGAGCGTTATATGACGTATTATTATAAATCAAAACCGTTACTATATACAAGACATTGTTTTTTGCGGCGTAATAACTCTGTTTATACGGATCGGTTTCGTCCACAAACGTCCCCTCTGTTGTCAGGATATCGGTTACCGTCATCTGAAAAAACGCCGTTTGTACCGGCGTATACGCCTCAAATTTTTTATCGATATTTATGGCGGAGCAGGCTTTTGTTGAAACAACGATAATAACTATCAATAGCACGACAGCCGCCAAAGTCACCCAAAGCTTAGTTCTATTGGATTTTTTTATCCTCTCGGCTTCGGCTTTGATTTCCTCCGGTGATTTCACAGGCGCGGACTTCACGGAACCGCTTTCCGGTTCGGGCTGTATCACGGTAAATTCAGACGAGCCGCAATTCTCGCATTTTTCGGTTTCTATTTTCGTTTCCGTGCCGCAATAATTACACCTCTTTTTTGTCGGTTTTTCCGGCTCTTTGTTCATATTATCGTTTTCGTTATTATCGCCGTTATTGCCGTCGCCGTTGCTGCCGTTTGACGATCGTCCGAGCATTTGTCCGAGTACCATGCCTCCCAAAAAGCTACCGCCGCCGCCTCTATGAACAGGCGGTCTCGGCCCGTGTGAGCTATGCGGAGACGGTCTGTTTCCGCCTCCCGAAAATCCTTTTGAACCGCCCGAAAATCCGCCGCCGCCGCCGCTAAACCCCTTGGGCCCGCCGCCGCTAAATCCTTTTGGCATAATTTTACCTCCTAAATCGTATTTTACTAATCATATGCTTTATGGGCACTTCTTATTTATTATGAGTAAATAATCGCTTCGATTACTCGTTTACGTTATTTTATTTTAGCGCGCCGTATTTTTGATACTGCTTACAGCGTAATTATGGCTTCTCTCTTCGCAAGCGGTATGGATATCGCGGCATACTCCGCCGCAATTAATACGAATAATGCAAAAAGCCACCTTTCTCAATCATATTCATTGGGATTTCCGCCCGCTACTATCTCTTTATCATTCCGCCGCTTATCTCAAATTGTTTTTTTAACAAGTCCGTATCTATATCAAAATGCGTACAGGTCAATATAGTTTGGATTCCGCGCGTCGCCTCCACAAGGTTTCGTTGCCTGTCAAGGTCTAACTCCGACAACACGTCGTCAAGTAAAAGCACCGGCGTTTCTCCCGTTTCTATCCTAAAGCTCTCTATCTCCGCAAGCTTTAAGGATAACGCCGCAGAACGCTGTTGTCCCTGAGAACCGAATTTTCTCATGTCCGTTCCGTTTACCGAAACCTTTAAGTCATCTCTATGCGGACCGCTGTTTGTAAACTCGGTTTCTATGTCCTTTTCGCGGTCGTCCGCATATTTTTTTATAAAAAGCGCGGCGATTTCTTCGGGCACAAGGCCTTCGCTTCCGTTCAACGTTTCATAAGCCAACGAAAGCGTTTCGGTTCCTCCGCTGATTTTGCCGTGCCACTCCATGGCGGTTTTTTTCATATTCGATACGAAACGCCGCCTGATATCTATAATCGCGGTTCCCGTTTTTGACAACTGAACGTCAAAAACATCCAACATATCGTAAAGAGTCTGCTTATTATATCTCATTTTCAAAAGCTTATTGCGTTGCAACAAGGCTTTGTTATACGCGGAGAGGCTTCGCAAATACGGCTTACTCTGCTGACACAGACTGATATCCATAAACCTACGGCGTTCCATAGGTCCCGCCTTTATAAGACTCAATTCGTCCGGAGAAAAAAAGACGATATTCAGATATCCGAGAAGCTCGGCGATTCTGACTTGGGCAATGCCGTCTATTATGACTCTCTTTTTACCTTTGGCGTCTATTCTTACCTCTATATCGTGTTTAGCGTGCTTTTTGACAAGCAAAAGCTTGATAACAGCCTCTTCCGCATCCCACTTGACCATTTCTTTATCCTGACTCGTACGAAGCGATCTGCCCACGCCCGCGGCATAGACCGCTTCAAGCAGATTTGTTTTTCCGCTCGCGTTCGCGCCTTTCAAAATATTCAGCCCGCATAAAAATCCCGCGCTCTCCGTCGCGTAATTGCGGAAGTCCTTTAGTTTGAGCGTATCAATGTACATATTTTTTTTATTATACCACAAATAAATTAATTTTTCAATCTTTTTTAACATATGCTTAAAAATGCCTACCGGCTTACGCATAAAATGTGCAAGTCCTTAAAACGCGTCGCCGGAGTTCACGTTCGAAAAAAATTTTTTCGTATTCCAATCAATCGAAAGCTCAAAAGAAACAATGACAAAAAACGCTTCTATCCTCTATAATAGAGGCTTATTTTTCTGGCGCGCAAAGCCTATAACGCCGATTTGTTCTTCGAATTTTTTTCTTTGAAATTCATTTTTTCTAAATTAAAAAACAAATTGCCCTTGTCGTTTGACAAGGGCAAAAGCTTACGATAAATCGTTATTTAATCAAGTTACCGTAATAAATAAACGGCGCTATAAAATATTATCTACGTTATATATACTACAGCTTCCCATCATTTTTCCGTAACACCCGTAAGTGCCGTTGCCCACGTATTGTTTCTGATTATGTTTGAGCATATTCAAAAACCCGTGTCTATGATTATCGTTTAGCGCCCCGGGATTTATGGTAGTATTGACAACGGATTCCTCCTGTTTTTATTTAGAATAGTTGCTCGCGGCAACGCAAGTCGCACAATGTCCTCTTTTGTTATTCCGTCCCTTATCGGGACTACTTGTTGCGTATGCTCTCATAGAACCTCTTATTATTCCATATTTTTTTAATATATTTCTATCTCTACATCGGGCATAAACGCCCCTTCTTCTATAACGGTATTACTTGATACATACACTTTCGTCAATGACGCATATTTTTTTTCATATTCATATTGCACATCGTAACTCGTTGAAAAAGAAGAGAAGATGTTGCTCTTTGAAATCCTCGTTACCGTCGTGGGAAAGTGTATGCTTTCTATCGGATAGTCCACAAAAGCATCAAAAAAACTCATATTATAATCCCCTACATCGGCGGCAGCGATATCCGTTACGCCTTCGGGTATGACTATATTGCCCTCCGTACCTATATATCCGCAAAATATATTTTCCCGTACAAGATATCCATTGAGCGTTTCAGATTTTTTAAAAGTCATTCTATGGTCATTTGTATAACTGCTATCTATATTATCAGGTACTATCATGATAATATATCTCCCATATTCTCCCCAAATATGATCAATCTCATATTCTTCTTCACTTTTAAACTCAAGGACATCCAAAATACTAGTTTCAAAAAAATTTCTCCCGATTTTTACACATGGCTCTATAATTATACGCTTTAACTGTCCCAACTCAGCAGGACTATCGTTAGGCTTTCCAAAGAGGATATAATGTGCCCCTTTTAAATACTTAACCGGATATCCGCCGATTGTTTCCGGAATTACCGCTTCCGTTTGTGTTTCGCTTAACTTTACACCGTTTTCCGTCAATCCCCATATTCTGACGTAATCGCCTCCGCTGTCTTTTACAACCGTAGCATACCAAAAATCATCTATGCTCTCACCTCTTCTCTCTCCTCCAAGAAGACAACCCGCCAGAGTGAACGTCATCGTCGCTAATAGCGCCATAACCGCCGCCATCGCTAACATTTTTTTGAAACTTGCTCTTTTTTTCATAATTTTTTTACTCCTCTTTACATGAATTTGTTTGATATTTAGAAATATTCAAGCTTATCTTCATTATATCACTTATTTTCGGTTTGTCAATACTTTTTGAAAATTTCTCTTAATTTTAAAAAAATTTACTTTTCTCTTTTTGATAAAATTTACTTCTTTGAGTATAAAGTTAGAATTACTTATACCTCATCGACCTGCCTGCGGACGTTAAGAGCGAGCTTATTCTCGTATTTTAATCGTATACCGATTAAGCCGTAAAAAAAAAGACCCGCGCTCAAGCGCGAGTCTTTACGTTTAAGAATGCTTTAAATGTTTAAGCTGAGATACCACATGCGGGGAAGCCTTTACGTACTTTATCTTTATAGGGCTGTCGTGCCTAAAAAAAAGCGTTATACTGTAGTTATTATAAGCGAAGCAAGGACTCCACCAGTCGTTTAAGCGTATTTTTATTATATCGGACAGCGGAATTATCAATTCGCGCCCTTTTTTATTTCGCGGGAAGAGTATCACCTTTCCCGGCTCTACGGCTATAAGCGTCCTCGGATAAAATATCCATATTATTCCCCGAACAAGCGCCGTTATCGCGGGAATTCCTCCCGCCGCCGCCATGATTATCCCTCCGATTTGTAAGGGCTGACCGCTCAAAATAGGCATTATGCCTATCGCGGCAAGCGCTCCTCCGCCCAAAAAAATGCACAATTGTATGCAAAACGATACATAAGATTTTTCTCCAAGAATGTGCCTGTTATAATAAATGTCGGCATACTCCGCATTGGGTTTTGGTCTCATACACCCTCCGATTTTTTTCAGCGCGTCGATAAAAGCGCTTTTACACAATCATTATACAATATTTCATGTAAAAATGCAAGATTTAATTTGAAAATATTTTATCTTATCGGAGTTTGCGCGTAAAAAAACTATTGCGGCTTCTTTTTACATTATAATAAACAAAATTGCCTTGTTCTTTTTTATCATAAAATATCCTTCTGATTTTGGATTTCTGTGCTTGTTCTCATTATGTCCACGTTTAGTCCGTTTGTCAATATCTATTTTCTAAAAAACGATTAATGTTTATTTCCTTTTTTGCTCGGAAAATTTTGAATTAATTTAAAGATATTCGATAGATAAAAGCAGGTTTAAAAAAAATTTTATAGCCCAAAATATTATATATAAAAACCATTAAGGAGACAGATAAAATATGAGAACCCAAACCACTGCTTATACTTGCGCTAATTGCGGCACGAAGCAATTTACCGAAAACAATCAAGCGCCCAAAGCGTGTCTAAAATGCGACGGCTGTAAATTTTTAAAGGAGAAACAAGGGCGTAATTTTTAGCCCGAAAAAAACGGGGCTTACAATTTTTTTTTGTAAGCCCCGATACTAAAAATATTCAATTATTCTTTTTTTAAAAAAATATTATTCCAGAACCTTGGCTACTACGCCCGATCCGACGGTTCTGCCGCCTTCACGGATAGCGAAGCGAAGACCTTCTTCGATAGCTATCGGAGTGATGAGCTTTATGTCCATATTGATGTTATCGCCCGGCATAACCATCTCTACTCCGTCCGGAAGTTTGATGCTTCCCGTAACGTCCGTCGTTCTAAAATAGAATTGCGGACGATATCCGTCAAAAAACGGGGTGTGCCTTCCGCCCTCGTCCTTCGTCAAGATATAAACCTGCGAAGTGAAATGAGTATGCGGCTTTATGCTTCCCGGCTTAGCGAGAACCTGACCTCTCTCAATGTCCTTTCTCTCGATACCACGCAAGAGCGCTCCGATATTGTCGCCGGCAATCGCCGCGTCCAAAAGCTTCCTAAACATCTCGATACCGGTAATTGTGGTCTCTCTCGGCTTATCGGCGAAACCTACGATTTCGACTTTGTCAGAAAGTTTTACGGTGCCTCTCTCAACTCTTCCCGTCGCGACGGTTCCGCGTCCCGTAATAGTCATGGTATCCTCGACAGGCATAAGGAACGGCTTATCCGTTTCACGTGCCGGATCGGGTATATAGGAATCTACCGCATCCAAAAGTTCCTGAAGCGACTGAGTCCATTGGTTGTTAAAATCTCCCGCCAAACAAGCTTCGCTTGCTTTAAGCGCCGAACCCTTTATGATTGGAGTCTTGTCTCCCGGGAATTTATATTGCGAAAGAAGATCTCTAACTTCCAATTCCACAAGCTCAAGAAGCTCGGGATCGTCTACTTGGTCAACCTTATTAAGGAATACGATGATGTAGGGAACGCCTACTTGGCGCGCCAAAAGGATATGTTCTCTCGTTTGGGGCATCGGACCGTCCGCCGCCGAAACGACGAGGATAGCTCCGTCCATCTGCGCCGCACCGGTTATCATGTTTTTTACATAGTCCGCGTGTCCCGGACAGTCGACGTGCGCATAGTGTCTTTTTGCCGTCTGATACTCTACGTGCGCGGTATTTATGGTAATACCTCTTTCCTTTTCTTCCGGAGCCTTGTCGATTTCGTCATATTTCATGACTTTCGCCATGCCTTTGGAAGCGCTGTACATAGTAATAGCGGCGGTAAGTGTAGTTTTACCGTGGTCAACGTGACCTATAGTACCGATATTAACGTGTACCTTATCTCTCTCAAATTTTGCTTTTGCCATTTTTATTTCCCTCCTAATCAGTGAACATACATTATTATAATATATTTTTAAAAAATTTTCTACTGTTTTATGCTACATTTTTGGCATATTTTCTTTATTTTGACGTTTATATGCCATTTTTTTAGTTGTTTGTCTTGCCTTTACTCAAAATTTGCTCGCTTACGCTCTTCGGCACGGGGCTATAATGCGAAAAAAGCATTGTAAAATTCGCTCTGCCTTGGGTCAATGAACGAAGCGCCGTAGCATATCCGAACATTTCGGAAAGCGGAACCTCAGACTCTATAACCTGTACGCCGTTTCTAAGCTCAAAGCCTTTTATCGAGCCGCGCCGCCCCGTTATGCTTCCCATTACGTCGCCGTAATATTCGTCGGGCGTCGTCACCTCCACATTCATTAC
>JAISQX010000118.1 GCA_031273965.1 Clostridiales bacterium | reverse complement strand
CGGAGAGATATATAATCCTAGACCCGTAGGCTCTTCACCATACTGGAGTACGAGCTATGTGGATTATTATGAAGCGTCTTTATTCTGGACTCCGGACTCGTTTGCCGGGACAACAAATTATGTGAGAAGAGACGGATACGTCTTTGGCGGGTGGTGGACGGCTTCAAGCGGCGGCACGCAAGTTACCGACGGACAGACAACTGGTCCTAAAACTTTGTACGCGCATTGGAACGTGACGGTGAGCTTTGAAACTTATTACCAATACACCGGTTATTCGACGCCGTCACAATCCGTAGCGCAAGGGGGCAGTATAACGTTGCCGACGCCTTCGAAGAGTGGGTTTACTTTTGTCTATTGGAGCACTCAGTCGCAACCGTCTTCCGGCGGTAAGAACGGTTCGTACGATGTGGGCGTAGGAGGCAGCAGTTATACGCCGACCGGAAATGTAACTTTATATGCGTGTTGGACTACTAGCGTAAAATTTGATCCGAATGGCGGAGAAGTTTATCATCCGAGGCCTTCAAGCGGTACGCCGTATTGGAGCAGCACGGTGGTTGTAAATTTTTCTGCGGCGTCTTTATTCTGGGTTCCGGACCATATTACCAACAACGCTCTTGTGAAAAGAGCAGGATACGCCTTTGCCGGATGGTGGACGGATCCGAGCGGCGGCACGCAAGTTACCGACGGTCAGACAACGGGACCTAAAACTTGGTACGCGCATTGGACAAAAGTCTACACCTTAAAGTTGTATGGGAACGGCGGGACTTTTGGGGGGCTGGAAGAGTATTTGTTTGCGGGATTAGAAGGTCATGCTTATATCGATTCCGAAATACCTAAGCCGACGCGGGCTAAGTATAAGTTTGTCGGATGGTATGATGCCGCAAGCGGAGGTAATAAAATTTTAGGCACCGGATGGAAGTGTCTGTGGTCTTTATCCGCGTACGCGCATTGGGAACTCGACTTGATTGGCTCAAAGTCGGTGTCCGCCGCTTCGTCCGCCGCGCCGTATGTCACGATACCGGACGACAATAATCCGGACAACGTCAAGGCGATGATAATAAGCGGAGTCGGCGAAGGAAATTTAAATGGCGGCGATATCGCCGCAACGTTAGGCGCGAACGCGGTTGACGATAAAAAATTCATGGGAAGCTCGCCGACAAAAATAGAATACGTCTTTACGCTTTTGTTCGCGGAAGCGGCGGCGGTGTCCGTCGTAATATGCGGCTATCTCTTAGGTGAGCGAAGAAAAAGAAATAAAACGCTATCGCAATAACGGATAAGTTTGCCGCGCCGACGATTGGCTTCTTTTTAAAAAAAATCCGGCTAAAAAATATAAAATTTTTTAGCCGGATTTTTCCCTTTTAGCGTCGCGCGGAATTTTGTAGGGTCTTTCTTTTGTAAGGTATAGAGTGCGTTCATGTGAATATAAAGGAAGCTTTTCCCTTTGCCCGTTAATGACGGTATTGCCTAAAAGCGCGCTTTTCGGCAATCATAAGTAAAATAACGGCGGGTAGATATGCAAAGAACTTTTTACGCGTTCGCCAAATTGATTAGGAGCGCGCTCCGATTTAAATTCACAAAAAATTCACAGCTGTGTCATATAATGAAAGTATAATAATATAATAAAATGAGAAAAGCAAAATATCGTAAAAAATCGGGAGGAAAACATGTATGGAAAAAAAGAAAGTGCTGTTGACCGGAGCGTCCGGGAACGTCGGTAGCAATACGCTTTTGAAGCTATTGGAACAGGGATACGAAGTAACGGTCTTTGATTTGCCGAGTAAAAAAAACAAAAAGGTCTTGGAAAAATTTAAAGACAAGGTCAAAATAGTCTACGGAAGCATAAACGACGCTTTGCTTGTAAATAAGACGGTAAAAGACGCGGACATAGTGATACATCTCGCCGCTATAATACCTCCGTTAGCGGATAAAAATCATGAGCTGGCTAAGAAAGTAAATTATTTGGGGACGGAGAACGTCGTTCACGCGATAAAATATCACAACCCGAATTGCTTTTTGATATTCGCGTCTTCTATAAGCGTATACGGTGACAGAACGAAGAATTATTGGATAAACGTAAACGATCCGATAAGTATCAGCGAGGGCGATTATTACGCCATGACAAAAGTAGTGGCGGAAAAAATGATAAGAGAGTCGGGTATAAACTATACGATATTCAGGCTTACAGGCATAATGGGGCTACCCCATACCGATCCTTTGATGTTTCATATGCCGCTTAACACAAAGCTTGAGATAGCTTCGTCAAGCGTTACCGCGCAGGCTTTTGCCAATGCGTGCGGGCACACGGATAAGCTTAACGGAAACACCTATAATCTCGGCGGCGGAGAAAATTGCCGCACGGATTACAGGGAATTTTTGACCGTGATGCTAAATATTTACGGTTTGAATATCAAGTATTTCAAGCTTGAGGCTTTTGCCGAGAAGAATTTTCATTGCGGCTATTATGAGGACTCGTACGTTCTGAATGACATTTTGGATTTTCAGCATGAAACGTTGGAGGATTATTACGAATTTGTGCGGTGCAATACGCCGAAAGCGATGAGGATAATGACAAAGATTTTTTCGCCGTCAATAGGGTATTTTCTCTGCAAAAAATCGGAGCCTTATATGGCTAAAAAGAAGAAACGGAAGCTTCTGATAAACAGGTATTATTTGAAGTAATATCGGCGGGTGTTTCGCCGTTATTCGCTTAAAAAAAAATGGAGCGCAAATGCGATATTTGCGCTCTCTTTTTTTACCGAAAAAGAAGCGGTCAAAAGGCCGAATAGATGTTTTTAGAAAGTTTTTTTTTAACGGTATAATAAATAGGGTACGCGGATAAAAGATAAAATCAAAGACAGGTGCTTTCGATGACTTTAATAAAGAACTCCACGCCGGTGGCGAGCGCGTCTATACTGCATCTTTCGTTTATGGCATGAACGCGTTTTTGATCCTCCTGCGTAAATATGAAGGGAGTAAATCTATATATATTTTTACATACGGGATAATAAAAGCGCGAATCCGTCGCCGCGATAAACATGTAGGGCG
>JAISQX010000097.1 GCA_031273965.1 Clostridiales bacterium | reverse complement strand
CGTCATCTTCAATAAAATCGTCGAATATTTTTATCTTCCTTTTTATAGCGTCGGCTACTTTTTTCTTTGCTTTGCTTTCACTCACTTCAATCACTTCCTTTTTGTATTTGTTTTTGTTTTTAAATGATTTTTTGCCATTTTTAAAGGTTATTATTCAAAGAGTTCTCTTTTCTTACACAATAATATACTCAATATTTATCATACCGTCTTGTCTTTTACGATGACGATGGGATAAGTCTCAAATCCCGAAATATTGCGATTCTCCTTAATTTTTACATTTTTGTCGGTAATAACATAACTCATGTTAGTATTATGCATAATATGTCCGTTTTCCATAATTATGGAATTTATCACTCTTGCGCCTTCCTCGATTTTGACGCCTCTAAAAAGTATGGAGTTTTCCACATAACCGTTTATATTACACCCGTCGGCGATAAGCGAGTTTTTGACCTCGGCTTTGTCTTCATATAAGGTAGGGACGCTGTCCTTGACTTTTGTGTAAATACTGCCGTACGAGTCGAAAAGCATATCGCGCGTGCTCTTTTGCAGAAGTTTCATGCTCTCATAATAATAACTTTTTATGTCGTCGATTATAGCCACGAAACCGCCGACATTATACGCATAGATTTTTAATTCGTCGATTTTTGACATCAAAATATCCTTCTCAAAATCAAGCTGCCCTCTGTTAAACGCCGATTCGACAAGCTCTAAAAGCAGGTTTTTATGCATAAGGTATACGTTCATCGCCACATCGGCGGGGCTATTACTCTGTGAATTTGAAAATACTATTTCCGAAACTCTTCCGTTTTTCCCTATGACGGGCAAAATACGCCTCGCCGTTGTCGCCGATTTGTATGTAAGCATGGTAATATCGGCTTTTTGGGCTATGTGCGCGTCATAAAGCCCGGCAAAATTAAAATTGTACGCGACATTGCCGTTCGTTATTAGGATATAATCCTCCTTAGCCTTTTTTATATAATCGTTTATACTGTATATCGCCTCAATTTTGCTTTTGTACATATCCCGCGACGTATTCATGACATACGGCGGAAAAACCGCAAGTCCGCCGTTTTTACGGTTCAATCCCCAATCTCTGCCCATTCGTATATGATCCATAAGAGAATTATAATTGCTGCGCGCAATTATGCCTATTGTGGTAACGCCCGAGTTTACGAGGTTGGACAATATAAAGTCTATAAGCCTATACCTTCCGCAAAACGGTAAAGACGCGGTGGTTCTGTGTATTGTAAGCTCATTCAATTTGCTCTCGTTATCGCTTGCAAAAAGCACGCTCATCATATTACTCATATATTCCTTATATAATATTCCCGATGATTTGACCTTATCTTTACGGTCCGGAATATTTTACTCTTTATATTTCATTAGTTACAAATTTTGCCGCCTTCAATGATAATCCCGCGTGTAATGCTTATATATTATTATATCACTTTTTTTTACCGTTGGCAACCGAATCGCGGATTTCTTTATGGTCGTACTCTTTATATTTTATTATTTCTAAATAGTAAAATAAAAACTCGGCGACCGCTAAAAAATATCAAATAATATCGGATTTCCTATTCAGACAAGCATTATCCGTACGCCAAAAGTCACAAAAGTTTATTAAATTATTTGCCTGACGCTCACTTTTATAGGTCATTAATAATTTTATTCCGACACTGCGTCCCTGTTATAACGTTTTGCCAAGTCGTAAGTTCCGTTGTACTTCAAGACTGTATTCACTCAAAGTCTGCAGTTTTGAAAAAACCTCTTTTTCTTTTTCCGTTAACGTTAAAAGTCCGTCCATTCCGCCGTTGCGCATAATTATTCTCTTTTTTCCGCTCAAAGCAAGCATAGGATCGTGCGTCACGACAATGATTATTTTATCGCTTCCGAGTAGCGTGTCCATAGCCGCTTTTTTGTCGATTCCCGCATTTTCTATTTCATCGATAAGTATAATGGGCGCGTTTGTGTTTATAGCGGTGTCCGCTATCATCAGAGCGCGCGATTGCCCGCCGGATAACGAAGTGAGCTGCGCATAATCCGCGATAGGCTCGCCGCAAAGTTTATTAGCCGTTTCTAATATTTGTTCCGCGTTCTTTTTCGCGTCGGTCATTTTTCTGCATTCGGCGCGAAGCCGTAAAAAATCACCGCACTGCAAATCCATAATATAATTCATGTTTTGCGTAAGATGCGCGACTATTTTTTTTGACGGATCACGGCGCATCGAGTAATCGGGCGTTTTTCCGTCAATCAATATTTGCCGCTTCGTCACGGTATCTCGGTCGGCAAGCTGCTCTATGTCGCGTATTAACCGACTCTTTCCGCTACCCGTAAAGCCTATCACGCTGTAAATCTCGCCGCGTTCAATCGTGAGAGCGCGAATATTCTCGTCCTTGCCGTCCTTATCAACGCCGCCCAAAATCGTTATACTCTTAAACGTCATGTCGGTATCTCCATTTTTGTAACGACTCCCTGCTGATACATATTTCCGATTCGCCTCTCGCCTATGCAATACGAGCAAATCGCCGACGGCATATCGCTTCGCAATTCGTCGCCCACTATGCTATGCGCGGCGTCAATCTCATCGATAAACCTCTTTAAATATTGCACGCCCGATCCGGTAACGCCGTTGACTTCGACTATTTCCGCGCGGCTGTTTAACGCGCTGACGCTTTGCCAAAACACCTCGGTTTCGGCTTGAGAAACCATATCGCCTTTTGTTATCACGGCGATATCGCAATCGGTAAGCACCGGTCCGATTTTATCCGGTACGCGAATGCTTGAAACGCAATCCAAAACGCAAACGGCTATGGTTTTTTTTGTCGCGGGAGCGCAGCGATGACAAAGTCCTGCCGTCTCGATTATCAAAATTTCCGCCGCCTTTCTTATTCCCCATGCGGCGATTTCTTCCAAGTTTGCGGCAAGAAAATGATCCGGACAAATATCTCGCGACAATCCGGCGATTGCCGGAACCCCGAGCATGCGGTAACTTTCGTCGTCGCGTGTTTGAAGGCAGTCGATTTTACAAACGGCGACGGATTTTCCGTCGGATTTTAACAGTCGTATAAGTTGAGATATAACGGCGGTTTTTCCCGCTGCCGGAGGTCCGCCTATTATGACTATTTTTTGCATGCTTGCCACCACTGTATCACTTTTCACCTCTTAATATACACACTAACCGCGGGTAGCGTCGATACCCCTTGGTTCATTATGTCGGGCGGTATCGCCGTTCGTTCCGCTGCGATAACGCCGCGGAACACTTTGTCGTAATTAATAGTTTTTTCAAAAAAATTTATCCGCTAAAGCATTTCGCCTTTTTTAATCGTCGACCCGCTCTTAATAACCGTATCCGGACCTATAAGCGCAATATCCCATTCGCCTTTTTCGTTTGGCGCGGCTAAGTCCTCTCCCACGCGCGCGCCTTTGCATATGCGCGCCGACGAGCCGACTATCGCGTATTTTATGACCGCGTCCTCCTCGATAACCGCGCCCGGCATTATGATTGAATTTTCAATAACCGCGTCTCTGCCTACGGTGCAGCTTTGAGATAATATGGAATTTTTTAACAAACCGTCTATCTCGCAACCTTCGCTTATCGAGCTGTTTTTTATTACGGCGTTTAATCCCAAATAGTGCGGAGGCTCCGCCGAGTTTCTCGCGTAAATTTTCCAAGTTGTGTCGTTGAGATTGATTCCAGATTCCTCGTCGAGAAGATCCATATTCGCTTCCCATAGACTTGATATTGTCCCAACGTCTTTCCAATACCCGTTGAACGAATAAGCGTACATTGCCTCGCCGTTCTTTAACATACAAGGAATTATATTTTTCCCAAAATCGTTTTGAGAGGATTTGTCCGCTTCGTCGGCGATAAGGTATGTTCTAAGCTTTTGCCAGCTAAATATATAGATGCCCATACTCGCTTTGTTGCTCTTTGGCTTCTTTGGTTTTTCTTCAAAAGCGCATATGCGCCCGCTCTCGTCGGTATTCATTATGCCAAAGCGCGACGCCTGTTCTATCGGAACCTCAAACACGGCTATAGTACAATCGGCTTTATTCTTTTTATGGCTGTCTAACATAAGAGAATAGTCCATTTTGTATATATGATCGCCCGATAAAATCAAAACATATTCGGGATCGTACTTATCGATAAAGGCGATATTTTGATAAATGGCGTTAGCCGTGCCCTTATACCATTCCCCGGAAGTCGCCTTCATAAAAGGAGGAAGCACAAAAACACCGCCGTCAAGCCTATCCAAATCCCACGGTTGTCCGTTACCTATATAGGTATTTAACTCAAACGGCTGATACTGCGTAAGCACGCCTATCGTATCGATATTCGAATTTATCGTATTCGAAAGCGTAAAATCTATTATTCGATACTTTCCTCCGAAAGGAACCGCGGGTTTTGCCACTTGGCTCGTTAAGACGCCGAGGCGGGTTCCCTGCCCGCCCGCCAAAAGCATGGCTATGCATTCTTTTTTTTGTTTCATACTTTTTTTTATACGCCTCCGTTTAAAAATTATTACGGTCGAATTATTTGACCGGTATTTTTTTGATACTATTTTTTACATGTTTTATAAACATCGCCCCATTTGCGGGTATGTTTAATCTTATAAAAAAGCTTTCTCCGTGACGCTTCCATTTGCCTATGCGAGATTTTATTACGGAATTTGACTTCGTTACTCCTCCGTATTTTATATTATCGCTGTTTAGCATCACCTTATAAACGCCGTCATCGGACACGCCTATATCGTACTTACTCCTACCGACAGGAGAAAAGTTTATGACAACTATGACATAGTCGCCGCTTTCGTCGTAACGCTTAAACGCTATAATATTTTGCGTCTTATCGTCTACGACAATCCACTTAAAACCTTCCATGCCGCAATCAAGCTCAAAAAGCGGTTTATTATTCAGATAGAGTTTATTCAGAGCCTTTATGTATTCAAAAAATGCCCTATGCTTGGGATAGCTCAAAAGCTGCCAATCCAATTGTTTTTTGTAATCCCATTCAATAACCTGCGCAAACTCATTTCCCATAAAGTTTAGCTTCTTACCGGGCTCCGACATCATATAAGCCATGAGCGCGCGGCACGCCGCAAACTTTTCATCATAGTTTCCGGGCATTTTATTTATGAGCGAGTGTTTTCCGTGGACGACTTCGTCGTGCGAAAAAGGTAAGATGTAGTTTTCCGAATAAGCGTAAGTTATCGGAAAAGTCAAAAGGTTATGGTTATCTTTTCTGAAAAAAGGATTTAACGAAGCGTATTTAAGCGTATCGTTCATCCAACCCATATTCCATTTTAAGTTAAAACCCAAACCGCCGTCATATGCAGGCTTGGTTATCATAGGAAAAGCGGTGGATTCTTCCGCTATCATTAAAAGCCCCTCGTGACGCGATAAAAGCGCGGTATTGAGCGCGCGCAAGAATTCTATCGCCTCCAGATTATAATTCCCTCCGTGAATATTCCTTACGTATCTTCCATCCTTTCGACCGTAATCAAGATACAGCATTGACGCTACGGCGTCAACTCTAATACCGTCTATATGAAAATACTCCGCAAAATATTCCGCCGAAGAAATAAGAAAACTGACGACTTCTTTCCTTCCGTAATCAAATATCATAGTTCCCCAATCGCTATGCTCGCGTTTGAGCAAATGAGTATACTCATAAAGACTTTTTCCGTTAAATTCAAACAGACCGTGTTCGTCCTTAGGAAAATGCGCCGCCACCCAATCTAATATAACGCCTATGCCCGCCGCATGCATTCTGTCGATAAACCTCATAAAGTCCTTCGGCTCTCCGAACCGCGACGTGGGCGCAAACATGCCCGTTACCTGATATCCCCAGCTTCCGTCGTAAGGAAACTCCGTAATAGGTAAAAGCTCGACGTGCGTATAGCCGGTTTCTCTTATGTAAGGTATAAGCTCGTCGGCTATCATGTCGTAACTCTTAAAACTTCCGTCCGAGTTTTTTCGCCATGACCCCAGATGCATCTCGTATATGTTTATCGGAGCTTTATACGGGTTGCGCCTTTCCCGCGCTTTTAACCACTCGCCGTCCTTCCATTCGTATCCGGCTATATCATACAATTTGGACGCGTTGGAAGGCGACGTTTCGGCATGGTACGCGTAAGGATCCGATTTATATATTTCAACGCCGATCTTTGACTTGACGCAATATTTATAAGCATCGTAACACTTCGCCCCTTCGATAAACGTCTCGTATATTTCGTCCGATATCTTTTCCATAGGAGCAAGGCTTTTGTCCCAACCGTTAAAGTCTCCGACTAAGGAAACACCGAGAACGTCCGGCGCCCACACGCGAAAACGCCAACCTTGTACGCCGTTTACGACACACGGCTTAGGTGAAAAAAGCTTATGCGCCTCAAAGTTGACTCCTCTATGAAAAAGATATATGGGATCTCTAAGCTCTTTGTCCATGGTGCCTCTTATTTTATTTAATGGTTACATTATATCAGATTTTATGGAATTTGACAATATATATTATAAAAAAACTTTGTTTACCCGTCTACGGCATTTAAAAAAACGTTAATGCTTTGAAAGATGATAAGCTTAAACCGTTTTTGTAAATCGTTTAATCACGCTTAATACATATGCTTACGGCGGTATAGATTCGAATTTTTAATGGAGAACGAGAATGCGATAACGATAATAAATGGCGCGTAACATAATGTAGCTTTGAGAATAGAATAACCGAAGTCAAAAATTTTTTAAAAACATTAATGGGGAAATTTTGTAAACTTTTTTTCCTAATCTAATTATAACCCTTAATCAAAGCCTTATATTATATTTTATAGGAAGTAATTTTTGACAAGTCAAAAATTAGAAGCATAACGCTTCTTCGCGCGAAAGCTCTTTCGCGCTATTATATTCAAAAAACTCACGGCTTAAGCCGCGAGCATTGAAATAATGTCGGAACGCAATATAAGCCGAATCCTTGAACGTTCGAGTAAAACGAAAAAATCACAGTTTAACAATAATCCTTTTTTTCTCCAAAATTGCGGACAGCCCTATGTACGCGCATAATACGCCGATAGTTATAAGAACGGCATAAAGCATATCGATAGGATTTTCTATCAATCTTTTACTGAATGGGGCAAGCCCCGCGATAATTAGAAACGTAAGCGTTAAATAAAGTAAAAGATTTCGTCCGATTGTCGCAAGAAGCGGAATGGCTTTGTCCTTTAACGCATACTTGTTTATTGCGTATAAGACAAAAAAGATCAAATTCATTTTTGAGAACGCCGCGATTAAATAGCCGACGCTGAAATTTTGATAATCAATCTCAAGCCCTACAACCTTGGTCAAAATCACGCCGAGAATGTATATTACGGCGGTTGCCGCCACATAAGGTATAATACCTTTTTTTGATATGTCCTTAACGGTCGCGGTAAGCAAAATAACGGCGACAAAGCCGAACGACGTTATCGCGCCGCCTCCGTACCACGACACGGCTCCGAACATACCGGAAAGAGGTTCTTTTATAAATGAATATAGGATAAGCATAAAAACCGCCGCCGCAAATTTTAACGCCGTACTGAGTATTCCCCTATTCCTAAAAACCGAAGTCAAAAACGGCATCAACAAAATCCCGGTAAAACCTATCCCCGCGCAATAGAGCCATGTATAATTCGCGCCGGTTACGGCATTCTGGAGATACATCGCAAATAAAAACAAGCCGAGAATAGATAAGTTTTTTAAAAATTGCCGCTTATAGGCGCTTTTGCCCGATTTTGCATAATGTCCGATAAATACGGGATAGATGACGAATCCGATAAAAAAATAGAAAGCTATCGGCGCGAGATCCAAAAGGTTAAACCCCCACCAGGGAAGATACACGTTTATGCCGTTTCCCGAATGAAAAAATAAATCGGGCAACGCTCCTTCTCCCGGACGCAAATTACGCATGACATGCAAAAACGCATACAGCAAAACTAAAATACCTTTTGCATTATCTATAACCGCGTCGCGTTTCTTGATTTCAAGCTCTTTTGAATTAAAAGTTTTGGAATCCATAAAAATATAATAACCCACTACTTTTTTATTATATTTTAACCGAGAAAAATGAATATAGTGTTAAGTAAAAAGAAATGACGAAAACACCGTTTTTGTAGGCTTTTCGTCATTTCTTTTTGGGATGCAAAAAGTTATTTCTCCGTTTTTACTAAAAAATCGGATCCGTAACTTTACTTTCCGCCTTTAAGAGAGTATTTTTGACCCTTCTTATCGGCGGGCGGAAAATGGTCGTCCGCGGAAACCCTTACCGTCATACCGGTTTTGGATCCGTTTGAATTGACCAATTCATAGGTACCGCTCTGCTCCGCCTTTTCTCCCGGCTTGTACATCTTACTCATAAATTACCTCCGCTGCAAATAAACCCATACGAAAACCTCGATAACGGATTTTGTTTTGCCTTATTATTTTGTCCGAGCGCGCTTTAGTTTATACGTCTTGTTCGGGTTATTTATGCGAAACAAATAAAAATAAAGTACGAAAACGGTCTTTATCACGTTTTTTTATTCTTTTTTCGTAAATTCCAAAAGTAAGAGCAACAGTGA
>JAISQX010000049.1 GCA_031273965.1 Clostridiales bacterium | reverse complement strand
GATATAAAAATATCCTTTATTTCCCCTTCCGTAATCATGTTTATGACTTCTTGCGGCGTCACCTCTTTAGGCTTGTTGCTGTTGAACAACATTGACGCGATAAGCACCGCGCCGACAATCATAAGCAAAATTATAAAGGTTTTCCCGTAATTGTATTTTTTCACCGTTTCCTCCAAAATGAAAATATTTCTAAAAAAATAACGTTTGTTTCTTCAAAAAGAATGGTATATATAATAACATATATTCAAGAAAATATCAAATATTCAAGACCGATTAATAACTTTTCCAAAAAATTCTTTTCGCTCCATATTCGACATTTTTTATCATGTAAACTCGGTTAGATTGGCGTTTATATATTCGGCTATTCTTCGGCTCAACTTTTCGACAAAATCATATTCCACCGACATAAGTTGCATAATATTGTCTTTGTCGTTCTTTGCGACTATCCCGACTATTCCGACGTCTCCGTAACGTTTTTTCCCTCCTCTGACGGCGAAACCCGCTCCGACTCCGCATCTGCTTACCTTTATCTTTCCCACCTCGTTTTCGCCGCCCAGACACGCGTCAACGGCTATAATCCTGCTGTCTCTGTGAACTTCTCTCAAAAACGCGTCGTACGCGTCGATATTCTCCCCGTTTATATTCCGTCCCGTGACGCCGTAGACGTAGGCTTTTAAATTAAAATTCTCTATGAGCATTTTGCCTACCGCGGGTCCGAGCAAATCGCCGGTCACCCTGTCGCTTCCTATACACATTATTACGGGAATTTTTTTATTTTTAACCGTCATGCAATACCTCCGTTCCTATTGTTGCGAACACGCGTACGCATACGCGTTATAATCGCCCGCCGAAGAATTATTGCCCCGAAATCTTTCGTTCATTACCCGCAATATACAAAAATTTTGACGAATATTTTTATAGTTCTAATTTTAATTAAAGATTATGTATGTCCCGTGAACTTTTATGTCGAATTTTTTTGTGGGAAAGATTTTTTTGATAAAGATTTTATTTATAGATTGAGGCAAAAAGTTTGACAAAATTTTCTTCAAAAGCCCTTTCAAAACTTTACCGGTTTGCATATAAGTCAGGGTGGCGCATGAAAATGCGTTTGCACCGGCATATAATTCGTCTCGCGCTAATAACGCTTGACTTTTTTTAAGTTTTGCGGTAAAATAAAAAAGCTAAACGCGCATATATTATCAAGTGATAAAAAGGAGGCTCGCGCATGAACAAACAAGGTATGACTAAAGAAGTTATTATAAACGCGGCTATTGCCGTACTGCTCTTGATAATCCTTATAATATCGATTACGGTCGATTTTACGTCGTTCGGGATAGTTTGGGCGTATAGGATAAGAAATATGCTCCCGTTCTTTGCCGGCGGCGGCGTTTTGGTATTCGGTCTCTCCGCTTTATCTGCTTTTATAAAGAACAGAAACAAATAACGACGAGTTGCGCCGATTGTGCCGCATCTCGCGGATTCGTAGGCTTATAATGCAACGCAAAAAATAACGACGGCGCCGTTTTAAAGAACGGCGCCGTCGTTTATTATTAAATATCGTTAATTTCTTCTACTTTGCGTACCTCAATGCCGCGTTCTTTTTACGGCTCTTGTACTCTTCGTCAAACTTCGCCTTTTCCTCCGGAGTTAAAGATTCAAAAAATTTGCTTTTCGCTTCGTAAATTATTTTTGTAAGCTCCGGCAACGACATCTTTTTGATTTCTTTCAAATCTTTTTTCACGCCGTTCATATCGTAAATCGCTTCGACGATAAGCATTACGCGCATCTTATAAAAATCCACGCCGTATTCTTTTGCCATATTCGCCAATTCTTCCTTGGAATATTTGGTTACCACGGGTCTTTTTATAATATTTTTTTCAAAAAACTCGATATAATAGTCCTTCAAATTTTTGTACACGCTTATACCGGGACGACTTTCCGCGGAGTATGCGACGGCGCAATTCGCGGTATAGACTCCCGTATTTGCTTCGTTGCATTTCTTTAAATATCCCAATATGGGATTGATTGCCGCGCAAGATAGTATCAGAAATACCAAGGTGATAAGTTTCTTTTTCATGTTACACTCCTCTTAAAAAAAGAATTTTACCGTTAGTATTCCTTGTCCTCGGCAAAATATGTAAATCGGCATTAAAATTTTTTTGCCGAATAGAATATGGTATTACGCCGACAATGAACCGCTCATCCATCTCTTTTAGGATCGCCGGACTGGGAAAAGGTCTGTCGGCAAAAAACACGGAGATTAGCCAATGAACAAAAAAACCGTAAAAATAATACTCGTCGTCGCCGCTATTGTAGCCGCCGCTATCATAGTATTTTCCGTTCCGTATCTTTTTGACAAGCGCACAAAATACGGTATAGAGCTATACTTAGATTCGCAAAACATGATTTTGTCCGCAACCCAAACCGTCGATTATTTTAACGCTACGGGCGACGTCTTGGACGAAATAAAATTTAATCTCTACCCAAACGCGTTTAGAGAGGGCGCTAAGATAAAACCCTATTACGACAACGATTTCGAAAACGTATACCCGGACGGCGCCGATTACGGCGGCATAATCGTGTCGGAAGCGGCGTCAGGTAAAAACAAATTACAGTATTCTGTAAATGGAAAGGACATGAATATTTTGACCGTGGAGCTTGATAAGCCGTTAAAACCCCGCACGTCAAAAAAAATATCGCTGATCTATACCGTAAAAATTCCCAAAACCAACCTGAGATTCGGCTATAGCGACGGGCTTATAAATCTCACGAATTTTTTCCCGTCCGTTTGCGTGTACAAAGATGGAAATTTTATTGAATGTCCGTATTATCCGACGGGCGACCCGTTCTTTAGCGAAGCCTCGGATTTTGACGTCAAGCTCGTTACCGATAAGAGCTATGCCGCCGCGCATTCGGGAAATTTGAAATCGGAAAG
>JAISQX010000053.1 GCA_031273965.1 Clostridiales bacterium | reverse complement strand
AGCAACTGAAATAAAACGCATAACGAAAAAATTAAGAAGGGAAAAGAGAAATGGCAAAAGAAATCAAGCCGCAAGGCGGAAATATTTACGAAAGGTCTATAGAAGGCGTCATGCATGACTCCATGATACCGTATTCCGAATACGTTATCTTAGACAGGGCGTTGCCGAGAGTCGAAGACGGACTCAAGCCCGTCCAAAGACGAATACTTTATACGATGTTGGAATTGGGGTTAGAACCGGATAAGCCTTTTAGAAAGTCGGCGAGAATAGTCGGCGATTGTTTGGGCAAATATCACCCGCACGGAGACAGATCGATATACGACGCTATGGTGAGAATGGCTCAACCGTTTAATATGCGTATGCCGCTTGTTCACGGGCACGGAAATTTCGGTTCGATTGACGGCGACGGCGCGGCCGCTATGCGGTACACGGAAGCTAGGTTGGCGCCTCTCGCTATGGAACTTTTGCGGGATTTGGAGAAAAATACCGTTAATTGGAGCTTAAACTTTGACGACACCATGAAGGAACCCGATACGCTTCCGGGGCGGTTCCCAAATCTTTTAGTAAACGGCGCGTCAGGCATAGCCGTAGGGCTTGCGACGAATATACCGACGCATAATTTGACGGAGGTCATAGACGGCGTTATAGCGTTGATGGATAAGCCGAATATCACCCTGAAAGAGATGATGAAGATAATCAAAGGGCCTGACTTTCCTTCGGCGGGATATCTGATATGCGGGGATGAATTGGAGACGGCTTATGAAACCGGACGGGGTAAGGTGATATTGAGGGGTAAAGCGCACATAGAGGATATGAACGATAAAAAATCAATCGTCATAACCGAGCTTCCTTTCCAAGTCAATAAATCCACGCTTTTGCAGAAAGTCTTAAATTTGAGGGAAGAGAAAAAAGAACTTTTGGGCGGTATAACCGACATTGTCGACGAATCCGACAGGTCGGGAATACGGGCCGTCATAAAGATAAAAAAAGACGTCGACGCCGAGGAGATATTGAAGTATCTATATAAATATACGGATTTACAGATGACTTTCGGCATAAATATGGTGGCAATAGCGCACGGCAAGCCGGAACAATTAGGGCTTTTGCAGATGCTGAGATATTATGTGGATTATCAGCTTGACGTAGTGCGCCGCCGTACCAACTATGACCTAAAACAAGCCAAAGCCAGAGAACACATATTGATAGGACTTGTAATAGCCATAGAAAACATAGACGAGGTTATAGCCATTATCAAATCCTCAAAAAATACCGGGCAGGCGAGAGAGAGATTGAAGGAAAGATTTAATCTCGACGACATTCAGGCGCAGGCTATTCTGGACATGCGTCTGGCGCGCCTTACGGCTTTGGAGATAGAGAAGCTTATTGCCGAGCTTGAAGAGATAAGAAAGCTTATAGAGGAGCTTAACGCGATATTGAAATCGCATAAGCTTCAAATGCAGGTTATAAAGGACGAATTAAGCGAGATCAAAAAGAATTTTAAATGTCCGCGATTGACTGTGCTTGTCGGCGCGCAAGATGAAATCGTAACGGAAACCGTCGACGATACCATACCCTTTAGAGACGGCTATATTGTAGTGCAAAATCGTACGATGAAATGCGTCGGAGCAAAGTCGTTCGCTCGTTACGCAAAGGACGCGGCGGGAATATCAAAAGACGAAATCGTGGATTTTTCGCTATTCACCGACAATAGAAAAGAGCTTTTGGCTTTCTCGTCTTTGGGAAATGTTTTTAAATTTAAGTTAGACGCGCTTCCCGAGGTCAAGATAAAGGACAACGGCGTAGCGTTTTCCGATTTGTTTCCGGATATAAAGGAGGGAGAGGATATCGTGAATGTTATAGGTTACGATACTTTCCCGGAGGGAGCGCTCTATCAATTTACCGCTAAAGGAATGATAAAAAAATCCGCTTGGTCGGAATATAACGTCAACAAATCGTCTTTCCAATCGGTTGTTTTGAAGGACGACGATTTTGTGACGGGTTGCGAGGACGTTATGGCGGACAACAATATATTCTTTGTCACCGAAAACGGAATGTGTTTAAACGCAAAAACCGAGGATATTCCGGAGCAAGGACGGCGGTCTGGCGGAGTCAAGGGCATCGTTCTGGGAGAAAAAGACAAAATACTCTTGATGACGCAAGTAGACGACAGCGGTGAAATCGTCGTTATCACAGACAAAGGCTATGCAAAGCGCGTGCTTTTATCGGAGATTGAGCCGATGAGTCGTTACAGAAAGGGCGTAAAAATATTAGAGTTCGGGGCGCAAAATGGCTCGAAGCTTGTTTACGCTTCGTATGTCAAGGAGCCGTACGATATAGCCCTCATAAAGGAGAACGAAGAAATAACCGTCTTTAATACGGAGGACATAAAAATAGAAAATCGCACGACAAAAGGAAAAAATCTCTTAAAGGACAAGGGCGTTGTAAAAGAGGTCAAAAAATTGAAATAGAAATAGCCGGGTCGCATTACTTTTCGCCAAATAAACTCTTTTATTCGCGTAAAAGAGTTTATTTTTGCTCTCTATGCGGATTAGACGTCAGAGAAGATACGCGTTTTGAGAGCATAAGCGATACGGGCAACAAGGCGAATATAGCAATGATTCAAGACCGATTATGAAAAGAAAAACGGTTTTTGGGAGGGCAAACGGTATAAAAAATAGAAAGATAATCGGGCATAATCATAACGTAATCGCTTTTTTATACGGAATAGTCAAAAAACCGAGATTGATTGATTTTATCCGTCGGGTGAAATTTTGCTGTTTTTCATGTTTTTAAGTGTTTTCCGCCGGAGAGTCGTTAAAATGTTTGACAATGCTTGTTTTTTTTGATAATATAGAAAGGCTTTCAAGGTTTATTGCTGATGTGGCTCAGTCGGTAGAGCAGTTCACTCGTAATGAACAGGTCGTGGGTCCGATTCCCACCATCAGCTCCATAACGTCACAAAATATTGTGGCGTTTTTCTTATTTATATCATATATACGTAGTTCTTTTTACGTATATCGATATGGCTAACGGCGAAAGCCATAAAGCGGAAAGCCTCCGGTAAAAGTCGGTCTATCAAAATATTGACTTGACTTTTTATTGCCTAAGCGGTATAATACTATTATGAGAAGAATGCGTCATGCGTTTATTACGTCAAGCGATATTGGGTCTCCGTAAAGAAGCTTAAACCGTTCATGCTCGTGTTGGGCGCGGGGCTTGTCGCCGCGTTCGGCGCGTATTTTTTATTGGAGTTAATCGTTGACAATTTCGGCTATTCGGTCATGTTTTATTCCGTAGCCGTTTTTACGGAGTTGGTTTTCTTGTCTAATCTCGCGCTTTCTCGCGGACAAAAGCTTTAGATATAAAAATGAAAAAGCTATCGTATAAGTAAGACTATCGGCGGCTTTTTAATTTTCGGAACCGTAGGTTTGGAGCATTCAAATCCGCGCTATGCGGGGTTTATGCGTGAGAGAAGATGACCCCAAAACCGTTTATTTTTGTTTAGCGTCAATCCGAATTTATTTTGCAAGGGAGTTTTTATGAAAATACTAAAGAAGATTTTCATTTTTTCGATACTTTCGACATTTATTTTGTCTTTAATTGTCATACTCGGCGGATGCTTTCTTTTTATTGCGCCCCCGTCTAAAAAGTCCGAGGAGCCTCAACAGCCCGAGATAATAGTCAAAGGCGATTTGAGCGTGCACTTTTTGGAATTAGGGAATAAATATACCGGCGACAGCGTTTATATCAAGAGTGGCGACGCGGATATCTTGATTGACGCCGGGTCAAAAAACGGCTCCGCCGCGACTATAACGAACTACCTTAGCGAATATGTCGAGGACGGAGTTTTGGAATACGTCATAGCTACTCACGCGCACGAAGATCACATTGCCGGCTTTTATAGTTCCGGTAGCGGCGTAAATAAAATAACCGGTATATTTGAGAGTTATGAGGTAAAAACCATAATAGATTTTTCTATGACGGACAAAACGTCGCCCACGCCGACGTCGGTTTACGGTAGATATTTAGCGGCGCGAGACGCGGAAATCGCTTTGGGCGCCGAACATTTTACGGCTCTCGAATGCTTTAACAATGAAAACGGAGCTAAAAGAAAATATGAAATAGGGGACGGCGCGGAGTTGGAGATTTTATATAATTACTATTATGATCATACGCAAAGCGGAGGAGAGAACGATTATTCCGTGTGTGTGATGATAAATTACGGCGACGAGCATTTTTTATTCACGGGAGACTTGGAGAAGAAAGGAGAAGATAAATTAGTCGATTATTACGAACAAAATTTTGGCGGGTTGCCGCATTGCGTTTTGTACAAAGCCGGACACCACGGGTCTTCAACTTCAAGCAACGAAAAGCTTTTGGCGGCGATAACACCGGAATATATTTGCGCTTGCACATGCGCGGGCTCAAGCGAATATACGAGTACTATTAAAAATCAGTTTCCCACGCAGGCTTTTATCGATAGAATAGCGGTTTATACCGATAAAGTGTATATTACGACTTTAGTTACGGACTATTCGGGCAATAAATTTGAATCAATGAACGGCAATATAATATTCGCCATTTATAACGGACAAAAGCAGATTATATGCGGCAATAACGATATTAAATTAAAGAATACTCAATGGTTTTCCGATTACCGCGATATGCCGCCGGCTTGGTCGGCGTGAGGTTAAACAAGTCAAAAAAATTTTTACATTTGGTCGCGTAAATTTTTTTTGTATACTTTTTTTCTTGCAAATTTATACGTACTATGTTAAAATATATTGCGAAATAAGTTTTTTTATTTAATTTATAAGTCAAAATCCCGGAGGCATAGCTCAGTCGGGAGAGCACTTGCTCCACACGCAAGGGGTCACAGGTTCGAGCCCTGTTGTCTCCACCAAAACGTTATTAAAAAAGTCTAAAGACATTTGTTTTCGGGACTTTTTTTGTTTGACCTAGTCGTTATTGCATTAGCTATTTCAATTCAGGAAATCTATAATTTTATAGTTTACAGAAAATTTTTTTTATAAAAGTCTTGACAAATATAACGCGGTGTGATATTCTAAATATGTTAAATTATACGTATAGTTTTTTTTAAAGAAAAATTTGTATTGAGAATAGAGATACGGCGGATATGAGATTAGAATTAAAGTTTTTGTTAAAAAATGCCGAGATAGAGACGGATTACAGAGCAAGTATTATGTCTTTCTTTAAATATGCATTGGAAAAAAAGTATTCGTTACTTTATAAAGAACTGTATGATTCAAATAATGTAAAACCTTTTTCATTTTCGGTCTTTTTACCGGACGCAAAAATAGACGGGCACCGCTATATTTTGTCCGGTAATATTTTTAGTGTGAAGTTTTCATCATCCGACACGGCGCTGTTGTTTAGTTTTTACAACGCTATGACAAACGCGGTTTCTCTTGGATATGATTATGAGTTGCCTTTTGAAAATTCATTGCGTCTTATCAAAGTCAGTTATTCAAATACGCAAAAAATTGCGTCGCAGAAAGTACTGATAAAATTTCTTTCGCCGCTTTTGGTGCGCGCGCATGAGAAAGAAGGGAATAAGGACAGATATTTGGATTATACGTCCGAGGATTTTGGTGAAAGATTACAGGATGTAGTCGGGTTTTATCTCAAAACGAGAGGAATAAAAAACGGCAAGATTACTCTAAAGCCGATAGAAGCGAAGCGGACGGTAGCCGTTTGTATGAAGCTGAAGTTTAATTGCAGTTACGGGGAATTTGAATTGACGGCGCGTCCCGATATAATAGAGGAATTATACCTTGCGGGAGTAGGCAGCAGGCGCAGCGAAGGTTTTGGACTTTTCGATATAAAATGCCAAATTGACGATGAATCTGCCGACATAGAATTTACCGAAGGAGCCGACGTATGAAAGAATTAAGAGTAAAGCTGGACACGGCACTCTTCAACGCGGGGGTTTTGGGTTTCAAGAAAATTCTTGACGCGGGCAACATAAATTATCGGACAGACGGCGACGAACTGACTGTAGACGCGCAGTCGCTTTTGGAAGCCGACTTAGCCGAGCTTTATATCGACGCCGCGATAGAAAAATTCGGCAAGACGACAAGGATCTATAAATCTATAGAGGCGGCGGGCGGGCTTCTCGGTTACAATGTCGCGGAGGGGTTAAGCGAACTTCCGGAAAAAGCGAAAGAAGAAGCCGATGAAACGGTAAAAAGAGAAAAGGAGTTTTGGGGTGGATGCAAAAACTTTTGCGAATCTTTTTTACAAGCTAGTATAAAGACGGGCTTGCGCACGTTGGAAAAACAAAACGTGCACACCGATATCGCAGCGAACGCCGAAGCGCTAAAGAAAGAGAAAAATATTGACGTTGCAAAAGAATTGATTCAAAAAATCCTCAGGGATTTTGAAAAGCCAAAAGTAGCTCAAACTCTTTACATGAAAGCCATAATATATACAAAAATAAATATGATATGGAGCGGAGTGGCGTTTTTGAATGTTAATCGGTCGGATGTTCCCGCAAAAATCGCCTTGGAAGAGTCTTTTGTAGAGCCTTTATATGAGATGGCGAGAAGCGCGAGCGACGGAAAGAAAACTTGCGCTTGCTGCAACGTTAAGTATAATAAAATGGGTACGTTGTCCTTTTTGAACGACATAGGAATAGATTCAAACCGCAAAAAATCGGCTTTTTGGAATATGCAGTTCGATCTTGCGACGTGCCCTTTGTGCATATTTGTATATGCCTGCGCGCCGTTGGGATTTAAACAATTAGGACAAGATTTGATTTTTATAAATCAAAACAAAAGTATAGAGGATATGGATTCCGGAAACGCAAAATTGGAGTCGGATGAAAATATTAACGGCAATTACAGGTATAAACTCATTAACGACCTTGTTTTGAGCGAGATAGAAATAAAAGAGAGCGAGATAAGCAACCTTGAAGTGCTGATTAGACATAGCGGCGACAAAGGCTATTATTCCTTGGATGTTATAGACAAAAGAACTATAAAAATATTTAAGCGTTGCAAAGAAGAGCTTAAAGCTATAAAATACAGTAAGGCAAAGATAGGCGAGGAATACGTTGATATTGCCTGGGCGACAATCGGTTGTCTTTTTTCAAAGCAAGCGCTTTGGGGACTGATATTAAAACTTTTAAAAGCCGAGTATAACGGTTATCCGTTATGGCGGTTGCTTATGATTCAAGTAAAAAGGAAGGAGATAAACAAAATGGACGAAGAAAACTATATTAAGAAGTTGAGATGGATCTATTATGAAGGCAAAAAAATAAATCAAGAATATAATAAAGACGATAGTAAAAATGAAAATAAGCTGAGAGGTACGCTTCTAAAAATGCAAAATGCCATAAGGCTTGAGGATCGTCATACGTTTTTTGACATTTTGTTAAGATTATACAACGGAATGAACCGCAGTGTTCCGGATATATTTTTGGACGCGATGAGCAATGATGAAATCCTCAAAGAAATCGGAATAGCGTTTATACTTGGCGCCACGGGTACGCCGAATGACAAGGAAGACAAAAACGTCGCCGGCGAAAGCGAAAGCGCGGCGGAATAAACTCAACAAGAAGATTAATTATAAGGAGATAAAAAATGGAAAAGAACGGATTGACGATAACGGTTGTAATAGAGGCACAGAGCGCGAATTACGGCGAGAGTATCGGAAACATCGCTTCCCTAAAACAGTTGTCAAGGGGCGACGGCAAAACTTATACTTATATTTCCCGTCAAGCGTTGCGCTACAGCATAGTTGAGCAGCTTAAATGGAATAATACTCCCGTCGGAGCCGAAGGAGCGGGAGACAAAGCGGTTATTCAGTTTTTGCCGGACGCGACGATAACCGATTATCCGGAAATCGATTTGTTCGGCTATATGAAAACAAGCAAAGGGAAAAAGGGCGGCGCTGCGACAAGAAACGCCGTGGTTAGGCTTTCCAATGCCATTTCTTTGGAAAATTATAAAGACGATACGGATTTTTTGAACAATAAGGGACTGGCTGTTAGAATAGGCGCGAATAATAATCTCGCTCAAAGCGAAAACCATAAATCTCTTTATTCGTATACTCTTACTATAGATTTGGACAGAGTCGGAGTCGAAAGAGGTAACGATAATAAAGTGACGGAGGAGATAGCTTCCGCGGAAAAAGCCAAGCGCGTAAACGCTTTACTCGACGCCGTAAAATTATTGTATCGCGACATACGAGGAAGAAGAGAAAATTTAATCCCCATATTTGCAGTGGGCGGCGTTTACGGAAGAAAAAATCCGTATTTTGCGGACAAAATCAAGACGGACAAAAAAGGTTTGAATATTGAAATGCTTTTGAGCGCGAAAGAAATAAGCGACGACGCGGTAGAAAACACGAAATTCGGATATCTTGCGGGCACGTTTATCAACGATACCGAGGTAAAAAAGGCGTTTAGTCCGCTTTCTATCCGCGATTTTTTTGAATCTATAAAGAACGAAGTCGGGGCGTATTATGGTTGATAGATGTATCCGCATAGATTGCTTTCAAACAACGGCAAGCTACAAAAAACCTATGTCGATAGGGGTAGGCGAGACTTATCGCTTGCCTCCGTATTCGACCGTAATAGGCTTTGTACATAATATGTGCGGATTCGTCGAATATCACCCCATGAAAGTAAGCGTACAAGGCGAATATACGACAGTTATAATCGACAAATATACGAGATATTGTATGGGCATAGCGTATGACGAAACGCGCCATCAACTTAAAGTATTGAATGCGGACGGCAAATTTGACGGAATAACGCGCGGTCTTGGGGCAAACGAATTGCTTGTGGACGTGAGGCTTGTCTTGCATGTCTTGCCGGAAGAAAAAGATTTTGACATTGTATATGACGGATTAAAAAATCCCGTTATTTATCCCGCGCTTGGACGATATGAGGATCTTTTAAGAATAGACGACGTACGAGAGGTTGAAATTGTGCCGACGGAAAGACCCAACGCTTTTTTTGACGCTTATGTTCCGGAGTATATGCACGCAAGCATAGGAAAATGCTCCCGTTATTCGCTTAATAAAGTTTATAGTTATTCCGATGAGAAAAAAAAGACAAGAGAATGGGAAAAGGTAAGCGCGTATCACGTTTCAAAAAATACAAACATCATGCGTTGCGCGGGCGCGTTTGAGGAGAAAGTCAGCAAAACGGGTGTGTTTTTCGCATGAAGGAGTTTTGGGCAAAGGATACCGGCGAGAGCTTAAAGGAGCACGTCGACAAGGTTTTGGCGCATTTTGACAGCTTCATGTCGATGTACGGCAATTTTTTTTCCGCAAAAGAAAAAGAAGTCATCCGCTTCGTTTGTTTAATGCACGACGAGGGGAAAAAAAATTGTGAATTTCAAGAAAAGATAAGAAAAAAAGTCATGAAATGGCACGGAGAGATTCCGCACGGCGTTTTGAGTTGCGCTTTTTTGAACGAAAGCGAGTTGATACGGCAGTTTGGGGATGGAGATTATTTCATAGTTATTTATCAGGCGATTTATAATCATCATACGCGGAATTTTGATTTTGAGCAGACCAACGTAAATGATTATATCGAAAAGGAATTAAAGAATTACCTAAAGGATGAGATGAATACGGAGCTATTGGATGTAAAATCGCATAGCTACGGAAGTTTTGATCAAGTTAACGACGTTTCATCCGATTATATATATAAATATTTTCGTGTAAAAGGGCTTTTGAATAAGTTTGATTACGCGGCGAGCGCGAACGAAAGCGAAGGTGTATACGCGGAAGGAGTTGAGATTCCTCCGTGCGACCCGACGCAAAAGGTTCGCGCTTTTTTAAAGAACGCTTATAATGCGGAATTGAATGATTGTCAAAAGTATATGGCGGAAAATAAGGATAACAATATCGTCGTCATAGCGTCTACGGGGATAGGAAAAACCGAGGGATCGCTCTTGTGGGCGGGAGAGGCGAAGACTTTTTATACGCTTCCGCTAAAGGTTTCCATAGACGCAATTTTTAAACGGCTTAATAAAAACGGATATTATTCGAACGAAAAAGCCGGGCATCTTCATTCGGACACTTTAAATTTTTTTATACGAGAAATCGGAGATGAATGTCATTCAAATTCAAAAGAGATACCCGAGACTTCGGACGGTTTTAGTGAAAACAAAAGCGCGTTCGACAACGCTACTCTTCTGAGAAAGAGAGCGAAAGCCTTTGTCTATCCCATGACGGTATGCACCGTCGACCAGTTGTTTCCGTTTGTATTTAAAGCGCCCGGATTAGAAATTTTGCCGGCGACGTTGTCCTATAGTAAATTGATTATCGACGAAATACAAGCGTATTCGCCGACTATCCTCGCATATTTAGTATACGGATTAAAGGTTATCACAAAAATGGGCGGCAGGTTTTGCATTATGACGGCGACGCTGCCTCCTTTTTTGGTTGAAAGTCTAAAAAAAGAAAATATCCCTATAGAAGAACCCGTATTTTTTACGTCGGATATTGAACGTCACAGACTTAAGATAATCGACGGCGATTTTGATTATGAAAAAATAATAGAATCGGCGAAAGACAAAAAGGTATTGATAATATGCAATACCGTAAAAAGGGTGCAAAAGACGTACGGTGATATCAAAAATCTTTTGACGGACAAAAACCTCATAAACGAAGAGAACCTTTCGCTTGAGCTTTTACATAGCCGCTTTATAAAAGAGGACAGGGCGAAGAAGGAAGACGCTTTTAAGGAAGCGGGGAAAAAAGAAAGCACGAAAAAGGGAATATTCATAAGCACGCAGATTGTCGAGGCGAGTTTGGATATTGATTTCGACGAGTTGCACACCGAAATGAGCTCCGCCGATTCGTTGCTTCAGAGAATGGGGCGATGTTATCGTTCGCGCAAATATGACAAGGAGGAGGCGAACGTATTTGTCTATTTCAACAACGTTTATGTGTATTACAACGCCATTAAATCGGTATACGACAAGGATATTTACAATTTAAGCCGCGAGTTTTTGACCGATTACGACGGGAAGATTTTTACGGAGAAAGAAAAGGTAAAGTATATGGAAAGCGTTTACGATATGAAAAACATAGAATCGACGAAGTATTATAAAGACTTTGATGACGCATTGAGAGTAGTTCGGAAGTTTACGATCGGCACATATAACTCAAGCGAGGCGCAAAAATATTTCAGAGATATAAGAAGCGTTATGATAATTCCGATGTGCTTTTCTAAACTTTTTAAAGAAAAAAATATAGAGAGTAAACTCATTTCCCCCTCAAGGAGTGAAAAAAATGAGGCGTACGGTATGTTGCGCGATTATGCCGTCGCGATAAGCTATGCCTGCTATGTGAAGAATCGCAACAATTTAGACATTACTCGCATATTGGACACGGACTATTATTTCGCTGATTTTAAGTATGATAAAGAAATCGGACTCTTGACGGATACGAAAGAAGACGACGAAGCGGCTTATACGACGAAGAATTTTCTTTGACGAGCCGCGTTAGTGACGCGAAGCGACGAATGCATAGATACTTAACGGAAAATACCGTATTTAGTCAAAATTTAGTCAAATTGCAGTAGGGAAAAATCTTAGAGGCTGCGGAATAATTAACCGCAACCTTGTAGCTTTATTTTTTGCGGCATCATTTTGGTTAAATTCTGTCTTTTGCGCCTTTTAACGTAGCTCCGCTA
>JAISQX010000036.1 GCA_031273965.1 Clostridiales bacterium | reverse complement strand
AAAGAAATTGTCTATTTTTAACTTTTTCAAAATGGAAATCTGCATTTTTCGTATCTCCGCCATTCGCGCTTTATGGATGCCTTCGTCGTCCGACTTAGCTCCGTCTATGACGAGGGCGTTATATTCTCGCTGCAACGCGAAAAATTCATCGTCTAAAAGGGCGGATTCGAGTCCGCTTTTGCGCTTAAGCTCCGCGAAGTGGCGATTTTTTTCGTATTCGCGGAGTATTTGGTTTTTTAGTTGAAGCTTATCCATAAGCGAATCCTTCGGGTCTCTTCGTAAAATATTTGATTTACGGATACTCCCCATAGCGAAATCACGTAAATATAAGAGGCGTATTTTGACTCAAAGACGCGTTATTTTTTCCGGTCGTAGCGGCGTTAAAACGGAGAAAATGTCTTTTCGGGTAAAAAACAGCCAAACCCCCGCTCTATTTAGATTTACGCGAACGCGCATTAATTAAGTTCAAGCTTGTCGATAGTATTCAGATCGTCAAACAGCGCGCTCAGCTCTTCCTTAGAATATTCGCGCTGTGAAAAATCGGCGGGCTTATCTTTCTTTTTTGGAGAAGAGGAAAAGCTCTTTATGTGTTCCTTTGCGCTTTCTAGCGTGACGACGCCTTTTTGCTTACAATCGGACAGCAGTTGATTGAGATAGGCAATAGGATGGGTCTTGTCCTTTGACGTTTCGGCAAAAAGAAGAATGACATCCTCCGAGAAGCCCCACGAGTCAAGCCACACGCCGACGGTTTCCCTATCCTTTTGAATAATGAATTTATTGAGATTAAGGACGGCATAAAGCCGCTTGATGAAGTCGTCGTCTTTTATGAGCCCGTCGATGTACTGATTTATGCCCGGGGGCGTCAATCTGCCCATTTTGTAAAACTTAACGACAAGATTGTCCATGTCGGAAAGACGGCGCAAGCCCTTTAAAAAACAGTAGTTCGCAAGCAGCATAAGCGCGTCGTCGGAAAACCCCATTTCTATCCAGTTGGCGGTATATGTCTCCACCACATTATCGAGGGATTCGTAATATACGCCGATTTTTTTGTTTATTTCGGCGGTAAGAGCATATAGCTTGTCGCGCCGCGCGGAATATTCGTCTATTTCTTGAAGCGATCGGATATTAAGCTTATGATAAGACTCCAAAAGCGAGTCAAGCTTATTCATTCCGCCCTTATTTTTGCATCTCTTAGCGACGAAAAGTATCGAGGATAACGAGAAGCCCCAGGTTTTTGCCCATTTGGAGAGCAACTCGCGATCGGAGTATTCGGGGGCGGATTTTTTACCCAAAGCGCCGAAAACTTGTTTTATGTCGCCGGTAAGCAATTCCAAATCCTTAATTTTTTGTTCGGCAAGCTCCGGCGTCGTTATTCCCGATTTTGCCCAGTCGCGCGCCACCGTGAGCACGTATTGAAAGCTTACGTTCACGCCTTTGACGTTCACGCAATATGCGGCAATCATAAGCATAGCTTCGGGGAGAATGCCGTGACTCTCCATAGCGTAATAGTATTCGTTAAACTCGTTCGGCATGAGCATCCGCGATGGAAAAAGCTCCTGAAGCGCCGCGTTAAACGCGCCGTATTTAGACGGCTTATATTTTTTGTGAATGTGAGAGTCCTTGCCGCGGAGGTTTACAAACTTTATATTTAGCGGATTTTTTGAGGTGATTTCGATTAATCCCGTCAGTTCAAAATATTGCAGCGCTTCGAAGATTTCTTCATACTGCATATTGAGCGCGCTCGTAAGCTCTTCCACGGAATCGCCGCCTCCGCCGTGCGCCGCCATGTAAAGACCGTATATATATACCTTAACATGCTCGGCTTTTGCGCGAGGCAAGTATTCGTGAATAAACACGTTATCGACGACGGTTACGCTGTCGATAATAAAGTCCGACGAAAACCCGAATAACGCCATATTGTTTACGCTCCGTATGACGAATATTTTTATTACAATATTCCGTTTGTTAATTTTAGCACAGAAAAACGCAAAGGTCAAGCCTCAAAGCCTATTCGGAAAGAAAAATACGGGCAATTTAATTTACAATCTATATGCCCCGAATGCAAAAATTATTTTGAGCTAAAACGATTGCATTTATTTTTGAGATAGTGTATAATGTTAAACAATTATAATGCCATAGTAGACCAAAGGAGTGTTTTAAATAAATGAAGAGAAAAATCATTGCCGTTATCGCGCTGGTCATCTGTATGTCGTTTGCAACGGCGTCGTGCAGCGTTTTACAGCTAAACGAAAAAAGACGTGGGGAAAGCACGGTGGCGGAGATCACATATGTCGCTGACAACGGCGATACTATCAAAAGAATAATCACCAGGCTTCAGCTTATTCAAGCTGTTAATCAAACCATGAACCAGTATTACAGCTACAATCAGAGTTACGGTATGGCGATACCGCCCATAGCCGAGGTTGTGGAGGATACGCTCGATTATCTTTGCGAGACGCAGCTTGTCATAGCTTACGGAATCGACTATTTGTCAAAGGTAAAAGCGGGCGTGATTAACGACGCGGGAGAATGGACCGGAGATAAGCAGTACGCTTTGGTTGCCGTAAATCAACAAAACAATAACGGAGTATACGACAAAGTCAACTATGACGGCGACGTATCGGGACTGACTTCGGAAAATCCTTTCGGGGCTCATTCTCTTTTATCGTATGCGGAGTTTGACAAAGTTATAAAGAACGCTAATACTCAATATGAGTCGCTTTTTGAGGATTATCTCGACACGGTAGAGGCGGAGCAAAAGGCGCGAGAGGACAGTAAAAATAGCGACGACGACGACGTTGACGACGCTGACGAGGACGAGATAACTCTGAGCGCGCGCCCCGTAAAGATAGATTCGTCGGAAGAAGAATTTGAATACAATTCCATTCCGGAGTCTTTAACTAAGCGTTATCCGGATAATTACGAGGAATTTACCGGCATAGCGGACAATAGCGACACTCAGGACAAAAAGAATAGATTAGACGCTTGGAAGCGCACGGAAAAGGCTTTGGAAAAGGCTTACATTGACTATGAATATCTTTTGAACAGCGCGCTTGACAGTATGCTGATATATGAGTTTAAGCGTATGCTTACGAGTTATGACCTTGTGGACGGGGGCGATATAGACGCTTACTTCCAAAAAATCGTAGACGAAAACAAAGAAGCGCAAAAGAAGTTGGACGATTATACGAGCGCTCTGGACAGCTCTTATACGGGCATCTTTTATCACAAAGCGACGTCGGGATACTATTACGTAAAGAATATCGTCATCTCCTTTGACGCTATAACAAAGGCGGCTGTCGACAGTCTTATGACGCAGTATAAAGAACCCGAAAAAGACGAGGGATTCTTATCGATATTGAATAAATGGGCGTTGGACGTCAAAGTAAATCTTTCGAATATTTTTTACGATCCGGACGACGGAACGACGCTATATTATCAATACGATCCGGACGCAAAAGACGGGCCTAAAAACACTTTGGAGTTCGACGAAGACGAAGAAGCCGAGATAGCGGCGCTTAAAAGCCAGATAGACCTTTGGGTAAACGGCGACGAAGTAAACGAGCCGCTGTCAAAATCGAATATCAACAATAATATTATCGAAAAAATCTCCGAAAAAGTCGAGCCCGACGGAAACGGCGGATATACGTTAAAGTCCGGCGTGAGCGAAAAGTATCTCTTTATGCTATCGGCGGCGTTGGATACGGAGACGGCTTATACGGTAATCGATTTGGACGTCAATATTTTATTCGCGTTTTACAAGGCGCATATGGGTAAAGTCGAGGAGGCGAACGACAATACGCTTACCTATACAAAGAGCATACTTGAGGCGTTTGACGTGTGGTTTTACGCGTTAAACGACGACGGAGAGACAAGCTTTAACGCGGAAAAAGACTATCTCTCGTATATCGACCGCGAAGGGTATTCGGAAGTCTTTTTACAGCTTGCAGACGACTTGTATACTAAGGGCGGAGGCGGAGCGGACAATACCGTCGGTAACTACTACTATACGGATGAAGTCGGCACAAAGACCTATTGGGCTGTATCGCAATTCGGTTACCACATACTCATGATTACCTATGTTCCTTTTTCGAACGCGGCAGTGGGCGATAGCGGCGTCGATAATCAAGCCGAGGGGACGCTTTCGTACGATCATATTTTGGATTATTATAAGCTTGACAAAAACACCGTCGAGCAATATATAAAGGATATTCTCCAAGAAGAGCGCGACAATTTTAATTACTACAAAGAGCAGACAAAAATTAAAAACCTTACGGACAACTCCAATAAGGCTTCTTTCAAAAAGATAGAAAAAAAATATAAAGACTTGAAAAAAGCCGAATAGAGGGCAAGCGCTTTCGTATTGTGAATAAAGGCGAAGATAGAGAACGCCGCCGCCGTAAAACCCTATTTAAGATAAGTCCTTAGCGACTTGTAAGGTTGAGAGTTTTACGGGCGGCGGCTTTCTGTTTTTTTGAAGAAATTATGTGTAATTACGCGGCGCTTGCCGCGAAGCATTTTGCAGGACGGATTTTTAGTTAAAAAAAATCGATTGTTTTTGCAGACCGTACCTTTTGTGCGGACGCTAAAATCAAAGTGAACGATTATGTTGAGAGAAAACGAACGTTTGGAAGACCTGAAGTATAACGGATTGGAAATTATTCAAAGCGACAATCTGTATCGTTTTACGTCGGACGCCGTGCTTTTGGCGAACGCCGTAAAGGCGCGGCGGATTGACAGGGTGTGCGACCTTGGCTCCGGTTCGGGAATTATATCCATACTTATCGCGGCGAAGCGCGGAGCGCGCGTCGTCGGAGTGGAGATACAAAAAGAGCTTTGCGATATGGCGAGGAGAAGCGTCGCGCACAACGGCTTGGAGAGCGTCGTCGAAATATTCGATTGCAGGATACAAGACGCGGAAAAAACCTTTGGGGGCGGTCGCTTCGACATAGCGGTTTGCAACCCGCCTTACGGTAAAAAATCCGACGCGAAGGGTATAAACGGTCAATCGGATATAATCGCCCGTACGGAGGCGGAGATAACCTTGTCGGAAGTGGTGACTTGCGCTTCAAAATTATTGCGCTTCGGCGGAAAATTTTATATAATAATAAAAACCTTTCGCTTATTCGAGGCTATGAAATACATGTGCGATTGTAAAATAGAGCCTAAAGAGCTTACATTGGTCATTCCGACAAGAGGAAAAGCGCCCGATACCGCGATAATATGCGGTGCGAGGGGCGGAAAAAGCGGACTTAAAGTCGAGAAACCGATATATGCCGACGAATGCGAATTTGTCCAAAAACAATAAATAAACCGTGGGAGACAGGCGATGGAAAAGGCGAGGGGCAATCTCTTTATAGTGGCGACGCCCATAGGAAACCTCGGCGATATAACCGCGCGGGCGATAGACACGCTAAGGAGCGTAGACATAATAGCGGCGGAGGATACGCGCCGGTCCGGCATATTGCTAAATAAACTCGGTATCAAAAAGCCTTTTATCAGTTATTATAAAGAAAAAGAAAACATGCGCGCCGACGCGCTCATGGGGATGCTTAACGATGGTAAAAACATCGCGCTAATAACCGACGCGGGTACGCCGTGCATATCCGATCCGGGCGCGGTTATCGTCAAAAAAGCCATAGAAGAGGGGATAACGGTTACGCCCATACCGGGAGCGAACGCGGCGGTCGCCGCGATGAGTGTAAGCGGACTTACCGGAGGATATGTTTTCGTAGGTTTTTTGCCTTCAAAGAGAAAGGAAAGGGAAGCCGTCGTAAGAGAGTACGGGGAATTGTCTTTACCTCTTATATTTTACAGCGCGCCGCACGACGCGGTCGCGGACATAAAATTTTTGAACGGCGAGTTGGGCGGCAGAAGCGTATATATCATGCGCGAATTGACAAAAATCCATGAAGAGATTATAATAGGGACGTTGGACTCAATAGACATAAAAAACGCGAGGGGCGAATTTGTCATAATCGTCGAGGGCGCGAAAAAAAAGGATTTTCAAGACGGGCGAAGCGTAAGGGAAGAGCTTTTGGAGCGGATATCCGCGGGTGAGGAGCCGAAGCAAGCCGTAAAAGAAACGGCGCATATAAGAAAGCTTGAGCGGGATACGGTATATAAAGTTTATCTTGAAATTAAAGAGAAAGGGCTGATTTGACAATAACCGCAAAATAGAAATCTACGGACTATATAATAAAGAAATAAAAAAGCATAAAGACAAAAAGCGACAAAAAAACAAAAAATGAAAGTTTTGAAATGGTTATAGGAAAAGCCTTTTCAAAAGTTTTCCCTACAAAAATTCTATTCCGAATAAAAAGGTAACCTCATGAAATTTTCCAAGCTGTTATCTTCGCTCCGTCCGTATGTTGCGGGCGAGCAGCCGAAGGATAAAAAATTTATCAAGCTAAACACCAACGAGAACGCGTATCCGCCGTCGCCAAAGGTCGCCGAGGCGTTACGCGGGATAGACGCGGCGGAGCTTCGGTTATATCCCGATCCCGACGCGTCCGAGCTTAAGTTAGCTTTGTCAAAAAAGCACGGGGTAAGCGCGGAGAATATATTTACGGGGAACGGGAGCGACGAGGTTTTGGGCTTTTGTTTTCCCGCGTTTTTTGACAGGAAAGACTGTTGCGGTACGACGGACAACAAAAATATCACGCCGCCGGTATTGTTTCCCGACGTGACGTACAGCTTTTATCCGGTGTATGCAAACCTATACGAGATACCTTACGAGACGGTGCGGCTTAGGGAAGATTACGGGATATGTGCGGACGGTTACAAGGGAGTGCGTTGTCAGGGAATAATTATAGCCAATCCCAACGCGCCGACGGGTATCGCCATGAAAAAAGACGAAATAGAGAGTATAATAAGAGAGAACGCCGGCATACCCGTCATAATCGACGAAGCGTACGCGGATTTTTGCGAATATTCGACGGTGGGTTTGACTAAGCGGTACGATAATTTGCTTGTCGTGAGGACGTTTTCAAAGAGTTATTCGCTTGCCGGGCTTAGGTGCGGCTACGCCGTCGGCGCAAAGCCGACGATTGAAGCTCTCGATATAATAAAGAATAGCTTCAACAGCTACACTCTTGACCGTTTGGCGATAAAAATAGCTTCGGCGGCGCTAAAGGACGAGGGTTATTACGACATGATAAACGAGCGGATAATAAATATACGCGACAAGACGGCGGACGAACTCAAAAAGAACGGCTTTACGGTATTGCCTTCCTCCGCAAATTTTGTATTTATAAAAAAAGACGGCGTGCGGGGCAAGGAGCTTTTTTTGGCTTTGCGCGAAAAAGGTATTCTCACGCGCCGTTTTGAGGGCGTGAGAACCGAAGACTTTATCAGGGTGACGGTGGGAACCGAAGAGGAAATGCGGATATTTACAAAGGCAATCTGTGAAGCGGCGCGGACGTTACAAAAAGCGAATAACGCATGATTACGCCGAACAAAAAATCCCGCGAGCGTTTTTTGGGATAATTATATAAAAAAAAGAAAAAAAGCCGCTTTTTTTATAAACGCGGCGATAAAAAAATATACGTCGGCGTTATAAAAAAAGCCGATATCGTACGGTGCGGCATGGATGATAAACTTATACCGCTTATAAAAGGGCCTCAAAAAAAATGGTCGATTACAAAGGCTTCGAGAAACGTGCTCTTGACGGTCAGTTTTTTTGTTGCCGGATACGCGCTTATAGTTTCGCTGTCGTCCGACAGAGCCGGCTCCATATCGGAATTTTTTTCGCTTTTATCGGCGAATTACGGGTGGTTTCTTTGCGCGCTTGCGCTTTTTTTTGCGGTGGTTCTTTGCGAAACGGCGCGTTTTGCCGTCATGCTGTATATGACAAAAAAAGGATTTAAGCCTTTGCTTGTCTTTCGGACTGCCATGATAGGTCGTTTTTACAGCGCGGTGACGCCGTTTGTTAACGGCGGACAGGGCATGCAGGCAAAAATATTGAATCAAGCGAAGATGGGCAGGGCGGTGTCCTTTACCATACCGTTTGCGCAGGCGTTTTTAAAAACGCTTGTCTGGAATTTTTTGTTGCTTTTGTTTTTTATTTTTAACAATCAACAGGTTTCGGTCAAGCCGTGGGCGTTTGTCGGCTTGATTTTTAACGGGCTGTTTCCCGCGCTGTTCTTTGTCTTTTCCGTCAACGAAAAGGCGGCGAAAAAAATTCTGGGGTCGGCTCTTAAATTGGGCGCGCGATTCAAGATAATAAAGAATTACGACTCGTTCTTAGCGTCGGCGTGGAGCTTTTTGGAGGACTTGAGCATATCGGTCAGGAATATCGTGCGAAACTTCCGCGGCTTTTTGTTGATTATTATTTTGTATATAGCCGAGTTTACGGCGGTAATGAGTATTCCGTTCTTTTTGTTTAAGAGCGTCGGGGAGGACGTGACGTATTCGTTTATGTTGATATCGTATATGTACATATACCTGTCGACGACTTACGTGCCGATTCCGGGCGCGGCGGGCGCGTACGAATTGCTTTTTTATACGGTGTACGCCGACGCGGTAAAAAGCGATATGATATATTGGCTGATGTTGACAATGCGGTTTTTTACGTATTTCTTTTATATCGGAGCGGGATATCTGGTACAGCTTTTTGACGCGATATCGGCGCGGCTTAAGCGGCGCAGGGAATTGGGCAAAATTATATCGGAGATAAAAACCGCGGAGCTAAATGAGGAATCGATAGAAGAATAGCCCCGAATCGAAGGTTTTTGAAAGGGTTTTTTCTCGTACTCAATATAGTAATAGGGCAGTATCCTTATTCAAAAAAATCGCCTTAGAGGAAACGACGGCGGAGGAATTTTTATTAAAATTTTCGAATAATGGCTAAGAAAGCGAGAGGGAGAGGAGAGAGTGGGACAAAAGGAGCCGAAGGAAGCGCAAAAAAAGTTAAAAAATTTTTAAAAAGGGTATTGACAAAAGGAAAAGTATGGAGTATAATGATACCGTGACAATAATAGGAGCCGTAGTGTTTAGCGTAGGTCGTGTAAAAAGCGGGTGAAGCGAAAAGGAAACGGCGAGGCAACGAAGGGGAAGAGGAAGATAATTTCGGAGAGAACGAAATATGCTTAGAGGAAAAGAAGAAGAGAGAAAAGGACGCGGGTTCGACCTATCACCTGTTATACGGGGGGGGGCATATTTAGCCTCTCTTAAGGCGTTTGGCGCGGTTGTAATAGAAAATATAGAAAAAATATGGACAAGCACGGAATCTTTGATTTGGGAGCAAATCAAGGGATGAGGGCTTGTCTTTTTTTGCGATAAAAAGAAAGAAAATTTTTTCGAGGGAGAAACGGTTATGAAAAAGTCGGATAAAAGGCAGAGAATAATGGCGGTGCTGTTGGTGAGCGTACTGTGCGTAACGGGCGTGTTTTCGGCGGTTGCGGCGAGTTTCG
>JAISQX010000033.1 GCA_031273965.1 Clostridiales bacterium | reverse complement strand
TCGACGGGCGTCGAAGCGCCGCCTTCAAGCTCGGCAATCCTATCTCTCTGGAGAACGACGTCTGAATCCATTATGTTATAAGACAATACGGCGGCGGTTGAGTAAATCACGGTTGCAACGGCAATTATTAACGAAAAAAGTATGATAATGTATTTTGAAAGCTTACAAAACACACGGCTTTTATAAGCTTTTTCGTTGTTTTGCTGCTTTTTAGAAATGTTTGCTATTTTTTTCGTATTCATAGGTCAATCGACCTCCTTAGCTTTATCGAACCGTGCACACGGCGATTGTTTAGCGCGGCATTTCCTTAAAGACACATGATATTAAGCAACCGAACCGCTCCGTCCGCCGACGTGTTCATATCTCTGTTTTGCTTAGCATACCGCCTTTCTCATAACTTCATTATACCATAAAATTCATAAAATCTCAAGAACTTTAAATATCTGTCTTAAATCGGACAGGATTTGGGTATGAAATACGTCGGTCTTTTAAGATAATCCCCTTATCGTATTCCCGTCGTCCGAAATGCTCATGAAAAGATATCCGGGATTTTTTGACAGCGCCGGCATTAAAATCATGTTTCCGCAAACGGCGACTATAAAGCCCGCGCCCGCTCTCAATTCGATATCCTTTACGCGCAAACAAAAACCCGTCGGCGCGCCCAAAAGCGTCGGGTCGTCGGAAAAAGAATATTGCGTCTTTGCCACGCAAACATATAATCCGCCGTAACCGGCTTTTTCGATTTCTTTTAGCCGGTTTTCGGCTCTCGGCTCTATTACCGCTCCGTCCGCTCCGTAAACACGCCTTGCGATTTTATCGAGTTTTACTCTGTAATCATCCCCGATTTCATAACAAAATTCCGTCGGACCTTTTGGTGAGTCCGCCGTTTTTAATACGCTCTCCGCCAAATCAAGCGCTCCCTCTCCGCCTTTCAAAAAACTTTCCGCGGAACAACATTTTGCGCCCGCATCGTTAGCCGCCCGGCTAATCTCGGCAATCTCGCCTTCCGTATCCGAATCGAAGCGGTTAACCGCGACTATAACGGGCAGCTTAAATACCTCCGCGATATTTCTTATATGTCTTGTTAGATTTGGGATGCCCCTTTTTAAAGCGCCGATATTCTCGCCGAGTAAGTCTTCCGACGCGGCTCCGCCGTTAAGCTTAAGCGCTTTGACCGTCGCGACGACGACTACGCATGAAATATCAAATCCTCCGACGCGGCTCTTTATGTCTATAAATTTTTCCGCCCCGAGGTCGGCGCCGAAGCCCGCTTCGGTGACGACATAATCGGCTCTTTTAAGCGCCTCTCTCGTCGCGATTATACTGTTGCACCCGTGAGCGATATTTGCGAAAGGACCGCCGTGCACAAACGCGGGCGTCCCCTCCAACGTCTGTACGAGATTGGGCTTAAGCGCCCCGGACAAAAGTATCGCCATCGCGTCCACACAATTTAGGTCGCCGCATTTTACTATATTACCGCGCTTGTCGTACCCCACGACTATCTCCGACAAACGCCGTTTCATGTCTGCAAAATCCGAAGACAGGCAAAGCACCGCCATTATTTCGCTTGCCGCCGTGATATTGAACCCCTCGTTTCGCGTATAATTTTTTCCTCCCGCCGCCGCGACTCTCAACTCAATATTGCGAAGCGCACGGTCGTTCATATCCGTACATCGTTTGAATATTATTCTCTCATGGTCAAGCTCCAAAGGCGATTCAAAAAATATATTATTATCGATTGCCGCGCATAATAGATTGTTCGCCTTTTCTATCGCGTCAAAATCCCCCGTAAATCTTAGGTTTATATCCGCCATAGGCGCGATTTGACTGTATCCGCCGCCTGCCGCGCCGCCTTTTATCCCGAATACGGGGCCCAGCGACGGTTCTCTGAGCGCCAAAACCGATTTTTTGCCAATTCTTCTCAACGCGTCCGCCAGACCTATGGATATAGTCGTCTTGCCCTCGCCGCTCTTTGTGGGGTTTATCGCCGTAACCAAAATAAGTTTACCGTCTTTTGGGGGCGTTTTATAAGCTCGGCTTTCGACTTTCGCCATGTATTTGCCGTAATGATATAATTCCGCGCTTTTTATTCCTATAGACGCGGCAATTTCGGTTATCGGCTTGAGTTTTGCGCTTTCGGCTATTTCTATATCGCTTAACATCCTATCTCTCCGGTCGCAATATTTTATTTCAAAAAAAATTTTTTATTTATCCCGGCTTTATGCCAGTTTCGGCATTTGCCGACATTAAAATAGGCAAATACGCCGAAACCCCCGAAAATGCCCGCTCATAGTTTGCTATGACCTAAAGCTTTATCGGGGATTTCGCCTTGTAATCGTTGTTTTTTCAATTAAAAGTATTACCGCTTAAAATTTTTGTCAAAGAAAAATTCTATCTGACTTCTTTTATTTTAGCCGCCTTTCCGGTAAGTCCTCTCAAATAATACAGCTTTGCGCGTCTTACCTTGCCTTTCTTTACGATTTCAATACGGTCAATCTTCGGCGAATGCAACGGAAACGTTCTCTCGACGCCTATCCCGAAAGAAATTCTTCTCACCGTAAAAGTCTCGCGGATACTGCCGTTTTTTCTCGCAATGCACACGCCCTCGTATGCTTGCACTCTTTCTCTGGTGCCTTCGATAACTTTAACAAACACCTTTAAAGTATCTCCGACTTTAAATTCGGGAATATCAGTTCTCAAACTCTCCCTTTCGATAATGTCGATAATATTCATTTAAATAAACTCCTCCGTTCATAAATATACGGCGTTCATGTGCGACATACTCACAGCGGACCGCCGAAATGCTTTAATATGATATCACAACGTAAATCTTTTTGCAAGTAAATTTGTA
>JAISQX010000168.1 GCA_031273965.1 Clostridiales bacterium | reverse complement strand
AAAATTATTTTAAGAATATGTTGACAACGTGTAAATATTGTGCTACAATATTCATATACTAATAAAAGAGAGGTATCGTTATGAATAAATCTGACACAATTCACATCAGAGTAAACCCGGAAACAAAAGCGAACGCCGAAAGACTTTACGCTAATTTCGGAATAACAATAACCGACGCCATAAATATATTTTTACATCAATCGGTTATCGACGGCGGCATACCGTTTAAAATCCAAACGCACATACCAAACAAAACGACATTAGCGGCAATGCAAGAAACCGAAGACATGATAAATGGAAAAATAAAAGCAACGCCTAAAGACCTTGACGAACTTTTCAAGGAACTGGAGGTATAAGTGCTAAAAGCGGTTTTTACGTCAAAATTTAAAAATGATTTAAAATCAATACAAAATCAATCCGCAAAACTAAAAGCAACAAAAGAAGTCATGAAACAAATCACTAACGAAACAGCTCTCACAGAGAACAAACGAGAACACGAATTAGAAGGCGAATACGAAGGATATATGGAATGCCATGTAAAACCCGACTGGCTACTAATTTATAAAATCGACCATAAAAACAAAGTAGTGTATTTTCAAAGAACCGGAAGCCATTCCAAATTATTCAAACAATAAAAAAAACCGAGAGAGCTTTCAAACGCTCTCTTTTATTTTTACGCCGGCTATAAAATTATAATTTACTTAAGCATATGGAATCAAGCGCCCGATTTTCGCCAAGATAATAAAAGACACTCTCGCCGCACCTATCACAAATAAAATATACACGCTGTTCTATTGACATATTACACCTCCTTTTGTTATACTGTTTTATGTCCTTTTTTAAAATACATAGTATTTTAAAGACTTAAAATTTTTAATACTATGAATGGCATTCAAGAGGTAAGGAGTAAATAAAAGTAGGATTATAAAGAAATGAGTACGAAAAATTCGGTATTGGCGTTACTGGAGAAAAGCCGAGACTCGTATCTGTCGGGTGAAGAAATCGCCGGTGCGCTTGGCGTGTCGCGCTCGGCTGTATGGAAAGCCGTCGGCTCATTAAAAACCGACGGGTACGAAATATCCGCCGTAAAAAACCGCGGGTATACGCTTTCCATAGACAGCAACATTCTGTCTATAGAGGGTATTTTGCCCTATCTAAAGACCCGCGACGCCTCAAATGATATACGCGTATATGAAGAGCTGGAGTCTACTAATAAGACGGCAAAGAAATTAGCCGTATCCGGAAGCGGGCATGGCACGGTAGTTATAGCCGATTGCCAAACGGCGGGAAAAGGACACCGCGGAAAAAGCTTTTATTCTCCTCCCGCTCTCGGTCTGTACATGTCCGCAATAATAAATCCCTCGCTTTACAGTTTACCAACCATAATCGATATAACGCGACTTTCCGCCGCCGTAACGGCAAAATCAATAACCGACGTATGCGGAATAACGCCGGCTATAAAACCGATAAACGACTTATTTATAAACGATAAAAAGGTTTGCGGGATTCTCACCGAGGCCGTAAGCGACTTGGAAAGCGGCGCCGTCGATTGGGCTGTCGTTGGAATAGGCGTAAACGTGGGAGGATACGGTTTTTCGGCGGAACTTAAAAATATCGCGACTTCTCTGTTTTTTGGCTCTCCCAAAAAAAATATCCGCAACCGTCTTGCCGCGGAAATTATAAACAATCTCTTATACTCGACAGAACCCGCCTTTATACAGAATATGCTGTCGCTATACGAAAGTCTTCTGATAAGATAAAAAGATTTTTTAGTTTAAACAAACGCTTTCAATTATACCGAGATATATATAATCACAAATAAATATATTCGCTCATCACGGGCTGTAAGTCTTGCGCTTTTAGCATGCCGTAAATCTGCGCTACGGCGCGTCCGTCGTCGATTTCAAACTGCTCGCCGCCTTTCGATTCTCCAGAGTGCCCCCCTATGCCGACGTCCACGCCGGCGGATATTTTTGTCGCCGCGATATTTACTACGTTGTCTCTGAAGTTGGAATTTTCACGGCTGGATACGGTTATTCCGGCAAACGGCATAAAAATCCTGTAAGCGCATATAATCTGCAAGAGCTGCGCTTCGCTTATATTTTTATCAAATATTTTTTCTCCTCCCGCGGCGGGTCGCAATCGCGGGCACGAAAATGATATTTCGGCGTGAGGATACTTTCTTTGAAGAAAAAAAGCGTGCAACCCCGTCGCATATGCGTCGCGTCTAAAATCTGCAAGCCCCAAAAGCGCGGCGAAACCCACGCCGCGTATTCCGCCCAAAACCGCGCGCTCCTGCGCGTAAAACCTATACGGAAAAATCCTTTTGCGTCCTCCCGGATGCAATCTATCGTATTCCTTAGCGTCGTACGTTTCCTGAAACACCGTGACAAAGTCCGCCCCGCATTCGCGCAAGTACGCGTAATCAGAAACGTTCATAGGATAGACCTCTAATCCGATAACGGTAAAATATTTCTTCGCAAGCCTGCACGCTTCTCCCACATATTTTACATCGGAATATTTTCTGCTCTCCCCCGTCAATATCAAGATTTCTTTCAGCCCGGATTTTGCTATCGCCGCCATTTCTTCTTCTATCTCCTCACAATTCAAACGGCTGCGCTTTATATTGCTGCCTCGGTTAAATCCGCAATACACGCATTGATTTTCGCAATAATTAGATATATAAAGCGGCGTAAAAAGATATCTGGAATTTCCGAAATGTTTATTCGTCTCGCTTCGCGCTTTTTTTGCCATTTCTTCCAGATACGGCGCCGCCGATTCGGAGAGCAACGCGGCAAAATCCTCCGTTGCGCAAACGTCCGCGCTCAGAGCCTTAACCACATGCCTTTCCGTATATGTGGAAAAATCGCAAGCGTTTGATTTTGATAGCACTTGTTCTAAAATGTCCGATTTGAGTTCCTCCATATCGGTATAATAAGCCATGATATCTCTCTCCGTCATAAAATCCCTCTTAGTTCAGTTATGTAAAAATCCGGTTAACGGCGACGACGCGGACGCCTTATCCAAAACTCGACCGAGTCCGGAAAGATAAGCTGCGCGCCCGGCTTCTATCGCTTGCTTAAACGCTTTCGCCATAAGCGGAATACTTCCGGCCGTCGCTATGGCCGTATTCGCCATAACCGCCGCCGCGCCCATCTCCATTACTTCGCACGCTTGAGAAGGTCTGCCTATGCCGGCGTCGACAATTACGGGCAAATCTATCTCCTCGATAAGTATTTTTATAAAATCTCGCGCGCACACGCCCTTATTTGAGCCTATAGGCGCGGCAAGAGGCATAACGCACGCCGCTCCCGCATCGACCAAAGCTCGCGCCGCATAAAGATCGGGATACATATACGGCATTACTATAAAACCCTCGGAAGCAAGCTTTTCCGTAGCTTTTATTGTCTCGTAATTATCGGGCAAAAGATATTTGGTGTCTCTTATGACTTCAATTTTTATAAAATCGCCGCACCCGAGCGCCCGGGATAATCTGGCTATCCTCACCGCTTCGTCCGCGTTTCTTGCGCCCGAAGTATTCGGCAGCACCGTAATTCCCTTCGGTATAAAGTCTAAGATATTGTCCTTTCCGCCTTCGTCCGCGCGGCGCAAGGCAAGCGTAATTATCTCCGCGCCCGCGTTTTTTACGGCGGCTTCTATTAAATTCAAAGAATATTTCCCCGAACCAAGTATAAACCTCGACAAAAAAGTCCGTCCGCCCAAAACGAGTCTGTCTTCATTTTTAACGCTATTCTCGTCAATCATTTTTGTGTTATCTCCGTATGTTTTTAAAAAAATTGCGGGTAAAAGCCAAAATATCAGCCGCCTCCCATAAACCGCAATATTTCCACGACGTCGCCGTCTTTCAGTTTTACTTTAGGGCGCTCCGAGCCTTTTATTATTTCTCCGTTAAGCTCCGCGACCACTTGCTTTTCGCCGTAACCGCGCAACGCTATTAATTCGCTTATGCTTTTTTCCGTAAGTCCGCTAATCGGTTCGCCGTTTACGATAATCATTGTAAACCACCTTGATTTTTTTTATTTTTATGGCGCAATCGCGCAGTCTATACAACTAAAGCCGCCCGACGTTTGTCAGAAGTTCTTTTACGGCGTCCTTAGTGTCATCCGGTTTCATAATCGCGGTCACGACCGCTATACCCGCGATATTTACGCCTTTAAGCGGGTCTAAATTGTCTTTATTAAGTCCGCCTATAGCAAAAACCGGAATATCGACGGCGCGGCAAATATCTTTTAAGACCGATACGTGCGTCAAAACCGTCTTTACCTTTGTCGTCGTCGGATATATGGCGCCCACTCCGACATAATCGGCTCCGTCGCGTTGCGCCGCCAAAGCCTGCTCGACGGTTTTTGCCGTCGCTCCGACTATTTTATCGCTTCCCATAAGCCGCCGCGCCTGATATACGGGCAAATCATTCTGTCCCACATGCACGCCAGCGGCGCCCGCCGCAAGCGCTATATCCGCTCTGTCGTCAATTATGAGCGGCACGCCGTACTTTACGCAAAGCGCGTTGACTTTTTTTGCCAATTCAAAAATTGCGCCGCCTTCCTTCTCCTTTTCGCGGAGTTGCATTAGCGTAATCCCCGCCGCCAAAGCGTCCTCTATCTTTTTCAAAAAAACGCTCTCCGAAAGACCGTCGCTACCCGCCACCAAATAAAGATTTTTTTCCCGTTTGATTTTTATCATAAAAAACACCCCTCGAATAAAAGCTGAGGGGCGCATTAAACCGTATAAAAAACGTCACGCAAAAAATCAAACTACGGACTTCCTACGGCGACATTATTCGCATCAGGTTCAAAGGGTTCGAAATACACTTTCGTCTCAGCTTTTTATTGTCTTACCGCCGTCACAGCTTTAAGGCAATAAGCACCCCCGAAATATTATTTTCCGTTGTTTGTGTCAATTCAACGGCTGTATGTTATTGCCTGCGATATAATCTTATATCTTATCCAAATAATCTCTTTCGCGCGGCAGACTCTTGACTCGTCAAAATATACTATGTATATATTCTCGTCGCTTTCTTTTACAATGCGAGAACCGACGACTCGCCCTTTATGTCCGCTTGATAATCGGCGAACGTTACGGCGCTTGGCTCAATTTTGTCGTCCGTCTCATAATTTTTCTTTATCAAATAAGACGCCGCGACCGCAATTATCGCCATCAACGCCAAAATAGAAACGATAATTATAATCTTTTTCATAAAACAAATCTCCTTACCCATGCTTATTATAGCACAAAAAACTACGCTTTGCAACAAAATTAAAACATTCCGAGAGCGCTTCCGATAATACTTAAACGTAGATACTTTTTATGTCGGGAACAGTCCCGTCGCCGCAATAAACGTTCAATCGATAATATTTAATCATAGATGCTTTTTATGCCCGAATCCTGGTTTACCCCGACGTCAAAAAAATCTCCCTTGGGATGGTTATACAAAAGCGCGCTCATTGCGCTCCACGCCTGCATAAGAGAGCCGCCGGCGTGAAACGGAGCGAAAAACTCTATCGGCGTGAGGTTGCCTTTTTGAATATTGTAATCAAACCAGCGTGTCAGAGGATATTCGAAGTCCATAGAGTATTTCATTTTCGCATAGGCGTACGCCGCGGACAGATAAGGCCAATCGGCGCCGTTGTGGTAGCGATACGGTTGGGAGCTTTTTTGAACGACGGCTTCCGCATCCCTATAAAACGGATATACGCACAACACGCCAAAATCGCCCGCCGTCTGCTCGGTATTGTTTTTGCTCTCCAAAATATCCTCCATGTTTTTTAGCATACGCCTTATCCTTTCCGGTTCGGAGAGATTGAACAGAGCGATTAGCACGGTGTCTATCGATAAATTATCCTCGACGAAGCCGCCGTTTTTATAGTTGACAAAATAACCTTTTTCTTCGCTCCAAAGAATATCGTTTATAGATTTTTTTACTTTTTCATACTTTTGACGATACGGCGCGCTACGCGGATCCGATAGCTTTGAAAAAATTCCCGAGAGACAATACAGCGCGCGGGCATAAAGCGCTTCGTCATAAGTCACGTATCCCGTACGGAACACGTTATCGCACCAGTCGCGCCTGTTAAATTGTCCGCTTTTCACTATCAAGCCTGTGTCGTCCGTTTGTTCGCTAGCCTTTCCACGGCTTTGACCGCAACCGAGAGAACCGTGTCGCGTCCGGCTTTTTCTTGTAAAATGGAAAAGTCGCCCGTATGCGCTACATAATCGTATAAGAGCAGAGTAAAAAAAGACGGCGAATCGCAATGGTCTCCCCAATATTTTTTGAAACTCGACTTGACCGCCGACGGGCATTCTCCGTTGCGCCCCATACCCTTTGAAAGCGTAAGAATTTGATTCCTAACGGCTTCGGGGCGAACGGCAATAACGGGTAGGCAGGTCCAATATCCGTCTCGAAAATACGTTCGCGCGGGAAACTGATAGACCAATCCCGCAAGGAAGCCCTTGAACCTCCCCTTTTCCTTATAATTAGAAAGAGCGCAATTTAAACATGACGCGTAAAGCGCTTTCTCCTTTTCCGAAACGTCCTCGGGATAACGTTTTAGCGAAGAAATATAATCGTCTGCTTCGCGTTCGGCTTCGTCGATTTTTTTGAGCAATTCGGAGGCTTTCACAGCGGAAAAATCGTTTCTCGTTCCGCTCGACATGACGACGTTTATCACGCGCGCTTCTCGGCTTTTTATATACGTTTCGGTCTTAAACTGGTTGACGAACATAAAATTACTCTCTAAAGGAATAAGCTCGTTGTCCGAAGCGAAATCGATATAAAAATCCCCCGTTATGTCGTTTTTTATTTCGTGCTTGGTAATTCCGATATGTTTCTTGAGCATTCCCGACGCGGCTTTTAAAAGTCCGGTTACAGAAAAGCGGCTCAAAAAAAATTCCTGCATATATGATTTGTAATTCACCCCGAAATTCACGACGGCTTTAAAAGAAATATCCTCTATAGCCGATACAATCAGCTTTATAAATACGGCGTTATCATCCTCGGAAAGAAATTGCCGTATCTCTATATCGGCTTTTTTTGCGCGTAACTTAACAGTCATTTTTTTTCCTATGACGGTTACCGTCTTATCTTCCGAAAAATTCAAAGGTATTCCGTCAATGGAAAAAAGCGTATGCAAATAGTCCAGAGCTTCAAATTTGTTTATAACGGCATAGCGGCTTACGCCTCCTCTGCCGTCAAAGCGCGCGTTTATCAATTTATTCCCGACGTCGTATTCGTTATCGCCGCTCAGCTTATCAAAAACCGTTACGGCTCCGTCGTTATACAAAATATTCATATTGCAGATCTCCAAAAATGTAATGAAAGCTTCCTCTTTTGACGCTTTTATCGGACTCTCAAAAGAAAGACGCTTTTAAACTTAAGTCAATTCGCCCGGTTGTTAAAAACACTCTTTCTTTATGGCTTCCAACTGTATTTGCTCGTCGACGCTTAACTCCGACTCGTTGCCCTGCGCCCCTAACGCAAGCGCTTTACTT
>JAISQX010000047.1 GCA_031273965.1 Clostridiales bacterium | reverse complement strand
TTGAAAATTTGTCTTTACTATTTCTATCTCGTAAAGATGCGGCGTATCGTCGGCTATCGTCGTCTTTATATACGCTTTTCCGGGTCTTGCGGCATACTTAGTTCCCACGGATATCCTTTCTAACCCTTCCGTAAGAGCTTCGGTTGACTGTCCGAATATCCCGAATTGATCGTTCTTGTCTATCGTGCCCAACGAGTTATTGCCTTTATTGATAAGCCCGCGTAGCTCTCCCGCCCGATTTCTTTCGCCCTTAATTATACCTATTATCGTACAGGGATATATTTTCCCTTGATTAAGATTTTTCAACCCCGTTTCGGCGTCGGTAATCTGATGTCCCAACGCGCCGTATCTGCCGTCATCTTTTACAAAAGTTAGAGTTCCTATCCCCATAAGGTCTGTTTTTACCACTAAACCCAACCGTCTTATTCCGGTTATGGAGTCTTCCGCCGGCTTTATTTTTTCTTCAAATTCGACTCTGCCGCGCCTAAGCTTAAGAGTTACATCTTCGCCCTTGTTATCTTTTAACGCCGCGCTTATGTCCTCAGGTTTTTCTATCTTTTTTTCATTTATAAAGAGCAAAATATCCCCGTTCAAGATGTTTGATTTACCGGCGGGAGACATCATACCTGATTTTGTTATAACGTCGTTTTTACCGGTGACAATAAGTCCGTCGGTATTTAAGGATATACCTATAGGTATTCCGCCGAGATAAACGTCCGCATGGCGCGTTTCATCCTCCCGCCGTGTTTTTACATTATCAAACGGCTCCTTAATCCGTTCCCAGAGCCGTTTTATTAACGACGAGTCTTTTACCCCCGCATATTCTTTGTCCCGACCGTTAAAAGCCGCCGTTCCCGTTTGGAAGCTTTCGGCGTGTCCGATAGTCAAATTTACATTCGAACTTTTGTTTCCAAAAAATATAACGGCGCATGTCAGCGCCAAAATTACTGTTAATGTCAATAAAAATCTTTTTCTCATATGCTACTCCCCATGCTTGTTTTACGCGGAATGATTATTCGCCGACATAATAAAAAGCATTAATCATAGTTTTAGAAAAAGTTCGGATTTTATCCCACAAAAAATAAATTACCAAATATTATCTGATTTTTTTGAAATTTACGACGAATATTCCGGATGCGGTTCCAAATAGCAAGGACAAGCCTATGTTCATAAGCGTAAACACCGGCTCGTCAACGTCGGAATTGAAAATCTTCATTACGAGAACGCCGAAAAGCATAAAGAGTAATCCGACGCAAATTCCTTTTACACCGCCTTGCTTCAAAACGCGCGTGCCGAAGAACGTACCGATAAATATGCTTAAGAGCTTTATTATCTCGTTTCCGATTTTTAGGGTAACGCCGTTAAACTCCAAAGCCTGAAAAACAAATGCAAAAGCTATGATAGCGACAATGGATATCATAAGCGCTATAAGCGCCGCGCGCAAGATATCGGTTATAAAATATTTGTCCAGCTTTATTCTCTCCATAAAAAACTCCGTTTTCGTATAATACCGGCGCAAGAGCAAACCGGCGCTTTTTGACTCTTTGAAACGTATGACGCCATTGTTCTCCCGCCTCACGGTACCGCTATAAGCGTTGAAGCCGTCCGAGAACGCAAAAATATCCCAAAAATCAATCGTTCCGACTCGCTTGGCACTATCTAAGATATTACTTATAAAACGAAAATATTACACGTTTCGCGCATGAAAAACTCTTATGCTTATAAATACCGTACAATCCCGCTTGCTGACGTCAAAAAAATATCGCTAAAACGGGGCTTGCTAATTATTGCAAGCCCCGTCTGATAATCGGGTCTTATTCCGGTAAAGTCCCTCCGCTTTCATCCGCATCATCCTTTTCTCCGGCATTTTCCATACTTCTTTTTATTATGTCCTCGTACGCTTCGTCGTTGGATTCGACGTCTATATCAAAGATTCCTTCGTCGTAATTGCCGTTGTATTCGCCTGCGCCGTCTTCGTAAAACCGCGCGCCTGCGCCTATGTCATCCTCGTAAAACTGCGCGCTTTCGTCGGCGTCGTTCGGCTCTCTATAAAGCCTTTCTATCTCTGAAGGTTCAAAAACTTTAAAAGGCTTTCCGCCGCTCATACCGGTGCGTCGGATTCCGCCTTTTCCGTCTACGAAGCGACGCGTCGCCGCGGATATCCTTGCGGTGCCCGCCGCGGCAAGCTTTTTTATCGCTCCCCTCTTATATAGATAATATATCGCGAGCAATAGCAATATACCGACTGCAATCAGTGTGCATATGATATAAACGGAATTATTTTTTACAAGCGCTATACTGCCTATCACGTCGGTTTCAATTACTAAATAATTATTCTCTATCCTCGTCTTTACCTCGGTATATCTGCCTCCGCCTATTATAATGGCGTCGAGATTTTTATCCGGCAACATATCCAACGGGATATAAACGGTATACTTTCCATTCTCGCTTATCACGGCGCTGTCGGACGCTATTCTCAGATTTATAGCGTATTTGACTTCTCTTGACCCTATACTCTTTCTTATACTCTTCTTCAAATCCTTAAAATCCGACAATATTTCTACAAAAAGCATACTGTCGTAAGGGAGCATTGCCCCGCTCACTACCATTATACCGTTTGAAACCACGGAATTTACGCAGATGTTACCGTACAATTTGGGCATTACAAAGTCGTACATATGGACGTTTCGTCCCTCTACCGTTCCTCCGTATACTGTAACGGGAACCATTATCCCCGCGGAAACATAATCGAATAAAGCCGTAAGTTCTCCGCTCAGCACAAGGTCGTCGCCCTCCGCGCCGCCTTTTAATATCGGTTCGCCGACTAAGAGAGCGGTATTCTTCCCGTCGTAAAGCTTATCCGCAACATGCAACCCGCTCAATGTCAAAGTCCTTTTATTTAGCTTGAGAGTATTGCCAAAGAATAAAAACTCATAGTTTTTAGATTCGGCATACGGCATGACGTTTTGCAGCTCCGAAATAATGAGATACTCCGTTTTAAGCACGGTAAGCGCGTTAATATCGTCTCCGTTCACAAAACCGTCGAAAGCATATTCAAAAACGAGATTTTCTCCGTACGTTATCTCAACCGGATATAATATGGTTATAGACAATAAGGCTTTTTCAACCGTTAGCCGTCCCGCGACATAAATAAAACTATAATTATCGGCAAAAAATCCCCGCGCAAGCAAAGCGTATTCGCCGGCGTCTATCCGCTCCGCGCCATCGACAAAAAATTCTATATATCCGCCGACGACGCTCGCGTTTTCGTCGTACGCAAAGCCGCTTATCTCATAGTCGGAATACAATACCCCACCGTAAGTTATGGAGTTGTCCTTTATAGTCACCGTAAGCTCGGCTTTTTCGACGCTCAGCTTCCCGGCGTTGTGATAAATATCATAATTATTGTTAATACCGCCGACGGATTTTATCGCATAACTTCCGACATTAAATTTGTCGGCGATATTTAGCGGATTTTCAAATCCCGAATCGGTTAGAAGGTACACTTTTACGTCTAAATTCAATATCTTGTCCGCGTCGCCGTCAAAAGCCAATCCGTCGAATACAAAACGATAATCGGGACGGCGCCCGAAGGTTACCAAAGTATCGGGAATAGAAATATCCAGACGTTTTTTGTTTATTTTAAACCTTTCATTCGGATTTTGTATTTTTACTTCATAACAGTTCGTCGCATCATAGCCGTTTCCCTCTATTATGAAACCCGAATATCCGTATTCGCCAACGTCCTCGCCCATATTGCGTTTGAAATATATCTTATCATCGTAACAAAACCCTTCCTCGGAATAACCGGTAAGCGGCGGATCTTCGTCTCCGTATGTCTTTGATAACAGGTCTATCCATACTTTGATTTCCTTTTTGGTAACGGTCAGCTTTCCTTTTACGTTTATTATCTCATAATTTTTTGCGCTTCCGCCTATCAAAGCTATTTCATATGGTTTATTTGACGCCGTCAAAATAATTCCGCCTAAATCGGGATTTATCAATCCTTCCGCATTATATTCGTCGTCGCCTCTCGCAAAATTTTCATAGGTGTAAGAAAATTCCGGCAATGTTCCGTATTCGGTCGCCGTATCCCGAAAGCCTATAAAAAGTTGCCTTTTAGAAACAGTCAAACGACATTCCGCAAACGTGATGTTGTAATTCCGGGCGTACACTCCGCCCGCGCGCAAAATATATTCGCCTACCGGGAATATTTCCCCCCGTTCAAGCTTTCTAAATTGCCCGTCAAAAAGAACCTCTACAAAAAGTTCTCCGTACAGCAGAAAATTCGGGTCGTTTACGGAAAAGCCATAATGCTTTCCGTCTGTTATCTCATCTCCGTATACGGCTGTCGCAATTCCCGCCGTATAACTATCGCCTCCGTCGGTAAGGTCGCCGTAAGTTATAATTAGTTCCGCCTTTAAAATCTCCGCCCCGTATATTTTAAAGCTATCCGGAACAGTGTAATACTCCAGAGCGGCGCCGCCAAATTTTACGTTAGTCAGCTCCAAATATTGCCCGTTAACTCCGGCGTTGACATATCCGAAGAACGCGACTATGGGATCGTCTCCTAAAAAATCGTTTATTATATATATATCGTCATTCTCAAAATATTTGTTGGAAATATATAGACCGCTTTCTCCGAATGTAATATCTCCGATTTTTACCGTATTCGTCCCGTCATAGACCTTGCTTGCCGAAATTCCGTCAAGCTTTATCTCTCTCATCTCCCTTTCAAAGACGACTACAAGAGACGATCTCTCATATATGGCTTCCGTAACAAATGCGATTTCTTGCCCGTCGGCTATATCTATGGATTGCCCGTTCCAAGCCGCGTAAGTTATCGTATAATATGCGTCGGCATTTATCTTAAGCGAAATCGCCGCGCCGAAATCAACTTTGATGTTTTTGTCAAAAATCTCGCCGTCCGCCGTTACAAATCCTTTCCCCGTTATTTTTATCTCCGCAACGGGTCGCGGAGACTGATATTCAAAAATCGGATAACCGTCGTTTATCTCGTACCCAATTATATCTTCGATATACATATTTTCGGAATATTCGTTTAACATATCCAAAAACTCGCGGCTCTTAAACTCTTCCGACGTGCAAACCTCCGCATCCGCGGCGGTTCCTCCGCCCGCGGGCGGTATCACGCTCATCAAATAATAACATTTTTCCGTCGTGCTCAGCGCGTCAGAATTACCCACAATCATCCCTGCATTTTCGCTTACCGCTATCTCCTCGCCCCATGGATCCCTTAAAGTTATACCGGAATAGCTTACGCATTGCACTATATTCGTATCGATAGTCCGCCCGACAATCCCGCCCACGGCGCAACCGGTCACATAAGTCGCCGTTATGTCTACGTTCACGTAACAATTCTTTATAAGACATCCCAGCGTGTCCGCGGCAATCGCGCCCGTCGTACCGCCGACTTTTTTTATTACGCCGCGCACGGAACAATTTTCTATAACGGTATTCTCCGCATACGCCGCATACGCCCCGAATCTGCCGCCGTCTCTGCCGCAAACATATTTAACTTTTATGTCGGTCTCCGTGATTATCGAATCTATAGCGTAAATAGTCAATATTCCCATATCCGAACTTTCATCGTAAGAAAAATCCGCCTCTATAAAGAGATTTTGTATCCGCGCCTGATTTAAAGAAAAAAACAACGGAGCTCCCGTCTTTATTTTATTTCCGTTGCCAAAAAAATTCCCCGAAAACGCCGTCTGCGCATTGCCTATCGTAAAACTCGTCGCCGTTTCGATATCATATGACAGATATATTTCCTTTCCGTAAAAACTCTCTCCGCCGTTTACGATTTCCGCAAGCCCTTGAAGCTCGGCAATATTATCTATGTAATATCTCTCTTCCGTCGCGTCATACCAATCGGTATCCGCCGCATTTACATACTCGACTTTAAAAGTCCTTTTATCCGCGCCAAGCATACCGAACGGTAAAAAAAATAAAACCGCCGCCGCAAAAAACACACAGACCGTAATCAAGACTTTTGTTTTTTTCATTATGTCCCTCCGAATGTCAAAATTTCAAGATAGACTAATGATAACAAAGCTCATGAATAATGTCAAAAACGTTTTTTTTCCGAAAACGATTTTTTTTGTTGACTTATAAAGAATATTGAACTATATACGGCTCGGCAACCTATTTATCCTCAAAAACATCCTGCGTTACGATGTTCCGTTACAGCTCTAAATTCTCTTTTTTCGGAACATCCTGAATATCGATTTGATAAACCTCGGCGGATTGATACAGATAATGCGCATAAAATAAACTCCCCTCTATGTATTTATAAATATCAACGCGCTGCCTTTGGATATTTTTACCTCGACGTCCTCTTGTACCGCCATGTTGGAAATACCGAGTGACGAAAGCTTATTCAACCGCGCGTCAATTAAAGGATATTTTAGTCCTCTTGTCATTATTATATGCGCGCTTTGTGAAAAAGGTACTATGGATATCAAAGTATTCTTGGGTATTTTTTTACTAAAGCAATTATTTCTTTCGTCGATTAAATGTATTTCGACGTCCTTATCGTATATTATCGTGTCCGCGCCGAGCTTTGATGCGAGAGCCGCCAATGCTATATTTGTCTCCACATGGTCTTGCCGCCCGCCGAGAGCGCCCAAAAGAGTCACCTTTTTGAAACCCTCTTTTATCGCGTATCTCACGCATATTTCTCCGTCGGTCATATCCTTTTCTCTGTCGTAGTTTATTCGTTTTATGTCCTTTGGGATACTCTCCGCGTCTTCCGCCGAATCATTATCGCCTATTATTATATCGGGCTTTATCCCCGCGGTTTTTAAAAGGTTATAACCGCCGTCGGCGCATATGATATAAGCGTCAAGGAAATCCGCACTTTCGGCAAGATACTTGCCGTTCAAAACAATAATCGCTCTTTTATTCATATTTTCTTTCTTCCCAAAATTCCCGTCTATATTTTTCACGTGCGCCCGTCTCAAAAAAAATACTAAAATTACTGTCTTCCCTTTAACGTCGCTATACAAGCCTCTCTGTCCGCCGCTCCGAATACGCAGCTTCCCGCGACGGCAATATCCGCGCCCGCCGCCGCTACGTCCCAAACGTTTTGCGTATTGATACCGCCGTCCACCTCTATCAAGAGATTTTTGTTATATTTTTTCTTAAGTTCCGCGGCATTTTCTATCTTTTTTATGCTCTCGAATATGAATTTTTGCCCGCCGAAGCCCGCATATACGCTCATTATCAAAAGCATATCTATTTTTTCAATATATCTCTTTACGCTCTCCAAAGGAATATCCGGGTTGATTGCTATCCCGGATTTTATTCCGCGTTTTTTTATATTATTCAAAATATCGTCGGTTTTTTGAGTAGCCGCAACATGAAACGATATGCAATCCGCGCCGGCGTCTATAAATTCATCGATATATTTTTCGGGGTTGATTATCATAAGATGCACGTCCAAAGGAAGACCCGAAGCTTTTCGCACCGCTTTTATCATGGGCATTCCAAACGTTATGTTCGGCACAAAAACGCCGTCCATAACGTCGCAATGTATTATATCCGCGCCGCATTTTTCAAGCGATGCGACCTCTTCCGCCATCTTCCCAAAATCCGCCGCCAAAATTGACGGAGCTATCTTTAACATTTTTTTCTCTCCTTATGAAATAAAGCGTTTTTTAGGGAAAGTTTAAAAATTTTTCCATAAAACTAATAGCCGCGCTTTACTTTCCAACATGACACTTATCGAATTTACGCATACTAAAAATTAATATCTGTTTTTCCACTCTTCACCGAGTTTTTTATACAATTCTAAATAACGCTCGTACCGCTCTTTAAATATTTTACCTTCGCTCACAGCATCCTTTACGGCGCAATCCGATTCGGCGGTATGCGAACAACCCTTGTACTTGCATTTTTCAGAATATTCGATAAAATCGGCATAATAGCCGGAAAGCTCGTCGGGATTTATCAAAGGTATGCTAAGCTCCGAAAAACCCGCCGTATCGATAACCAAAGCGTCTCCGAGTATAAAGACCTCGCTGTGTCTGGTCGTATGCTTGCCTCTCTTTGTTTTTTCACTCAATTCGCCGGTTTGACCGACCTCGCAGTTTAACAACGCGTTCAAAACCGAGGTTTTGCCGACGGCGGATTGCCCCGCAAGGCAAACGGTCTTTCCGGATATTGCGTTCAAAAGCTCGCCGACGTCGCCGCAAGCCGCCGACGTATATATGATACGCGCTATTTCGCCATAATTGTTTTGCGTCCGCATCTTAAGCGCGCCGTCGTCCAAATCCGTCTTATTCACGCAAATAATTGGCTCTATATCCATCATAACGGCGTTGACGATAACCTTGTCGGCTAAAAGGAAATCCGGCTCGGGAAGATTGGCAAGCACTATGACAACCATATCGATATTCGCCACGTAAGGTCTTACGAGAGAATTTTTACGCTTAAAAACTTTGGTTATTATCCTATCTTTTTCGTCAAAATCGACTGCGTCACCGATAAAAATCTCGCCGTCCGCCTTTAACTTTCCTTTTGCCGCGCAGAGGAATATTTCTCCGTTTTTACCTTGTACGGTATACTTTCCGGCGACGCCTTTATTAATCCTGCCCGTCATAATCCTCCTTATGCTCTCTCCATAACTGTTTCCGATGGTCTGTTTGTATAATTTGTATAGTACCGCCGGTGACATGCGCAATGACTCGCCGCTATTTACCATGTTTTGTCATCGCATTCCACCATACATTTGAATAGCTTTCTCCATACTTCAGCCATACCGGCGAAGTTGGGAACGCTTTAGCAATTTCATTAAATAACTCCTGATTTTCTTTTATCGGGCTAAAAATTTTATTAATATAAAATTCAGCATGCGATTGGCTTTTAACTTGCGTATAGCTCGTATCAAAAGCAAGTCTTAAGAAAGCGCCGATATATTCAACTGTAGCATTTAGCCTACGATGAACGTAGTCAAAATGAATATTGAAATGATTTGCAAAGAAAGTGCAAATGTGGTGAAATCTTATTTTTATACCCCTGTATGCTGTGGTTGCTCGCCCTCTTTATCACTGTGTGTTGTGTCATTACACCCGGCAAACCTTCTCCGTAATTGCCCGCAAGCCCCTTCTATATCCACGCCCATTATACGGCGCAAAGTACTCGAAATTCCGCCCGTATTCAGAATACTTAAAAACTCTTTAATGTCATCGTTGCCGCTCGCTCTTAAGTTCTTACCCTTTACCGAATTTAATTTTATAAGATTGACGTGACAAGGCAGTCCTTTCAAAAGCTTGCACAGCAACCGCGCGTTTTCGGCTCCGTCGTTTATGCCCTCTATAAGCGAATACTCAAATATCAATCTGCGCTTTGTCTTTTCAAAATAGTATTTTGCCGCCGAGATAACGCCGGCTATGTCATATTTTTTATTTATCGGCATTATTTTGTTTCTTATCTCGTCGCATGGCGCATGCAACGATATTGTAAGGTTGAATTTGTGTCCCGTATCGGCTAAAGCTCTTATGCCGTCGACTATCCCGGACGTTGAAAGAGATATATTTCTTTCACTGATATTCAACGTATACGGCGCCGATATAAGGCGCAAAAATCTTTCGGTATTATCAAAATTATCCAACGGTTCGCCGCTGCCCATAAGGACGACGTTTGTCACCGCGCGGTCTTTGCCGCAAGCGTTATCTGCATTGACGGTTATTATCTCCGCAAGCATTTCCGCCGACGTTAAATTACGTTTAAGCCCGCCTATTCCCGACGCGCAAAACACACAACCCATTCTGCAACCTATTTGCGTGGAGATGCAAAGGGTTTTTCCGTACTTATACGTCATAAGCACGCCTTCGACAAGCTCTCCGTCATCCAAAGAGAATAAGTATTTTACGGTGCCGTCCTTAGAAAAAAACTTTTTTTCTATCTTAGCGGGAATATCAGTATAATTTATTTTTAGTTTATCCCTAAGCGCCGACGGAATATTTGTCATATCGTCAAAGCTTTTTCCGGAATAAAGATTTTCAAAAAGCTGCCGCGCGCGAAAAGTCGGTTCCCCTACCGACCTCATAAGTTCCGTCATTTCGCTTTCATTCAGCTCAAGTAAACTTTTTTTCATTATCATAATAAACCGTGACCGGTCAAATAAGCCGTATCTGTCATCCTTTTCCCGTTTGGAAATTGTATTTCCCGGAGTCTGACCGCGCCGCCTTTCACGGCGATTATCAACCCCCGCTTAGCGTCCGCGACAATAATCTCCCCAACTTTACTGTCATTTACGTCTATATCCTCGACCTCCGCCAAAAAGACCTTTACCCTGTCGCCGTTTATATACGTAAAGGCTCCGGGATTCGGACTCATCCCTCTGACAAAATTAACTATTTCCTTCGCGCTTTTTTCAAAGGATATGCGCGCGTCTTCTTTTTTTATCGTCGAAAAATACGTCGCGGCGACCTCGTCCTGCTCATAAAATACCGCCGTTCCGTCTTGGATTGCTTTGACGCCTTCCAAAAGCGCCTCGGCTCCAAGCTCGGCAATACGAACAAAAAGCTCTCCCGCCGTTTCTTTTTCGCCTATCCCGATTTTTTTTTGAAGCAATATTTCTCCGCTGTCCAGAGCCAAACGGGTTTTCATTATCGTCACGCCGGTCTCCGTTTCTCCGTTTATAACCGCCCATTGTATCGGCGCCGCTCCGCGATATTTAGGCAAAAGAGAAGCGTGTACGTTTACTATTCCATACTTTGGAATGTCTATAAGCTCCTGCGGCAATATCTGCCCGTACGCCGCCGTGACAATGAGATCCGGAGAGATATTTTTTATGTCGTCTATTCCTTCCGTACGTATCCTCTCGTACTGTAATACTCTGATATTTCGGCTAATTGAGAATACTTTGACCGGTGAAAAACATATCTTTTCGCCTCTTCCGCCGGGTCTGTCCGGCTGGGTGACTACCGCTGCTATATTATAGCCGTTATCCGCGAGAATTTTTAAAGACGGCACGGCGAATTCCGGCGTGCCCATAAAGACTATCTTCATTCGCCTCCGCTCCCCGTGTTGACGACAGCGTTTATATCTATAAAAAGCTTACCGTCTAAATGGTCTATCTCATGACAAAACGCTCTCGCAAGCATTCTCTCACCACGATATTCCGCTACGCTCCCGTCCCGCAAATATGTTCTCACCGTTACCTTTTCGGGTCTTTTTGTGCTCTCATACCTGCCCGGTATACTCAGACACCCCTCGTCGCAAAAGACCTC
>JAISQX010000032.1 GCA_031273965.1 Clostridiales bacterium | reverse complement strand
CTAGTATATAGTCTGTGCTTGTTTCGTAAAATTCTGCTATTTTGATTAATGTTTCTATATTTGGTATGCTATTCCCGTTTTCCCATCGACAATATGACGATTGTTTTTCGTCTATTTTCTTTGCTATTTCTCTCTGGTTTAGTCCTTTTTCTTTTCTTAATTCTAATATCATTTCTTTAAAATTGTTTTTCATGATTTTATTGTATCATTTTTTTTGATACTTTTTTTATTTTATGCAAAATTGTATCAAGAAATACTTGTATTTCTATTTCTTTTATGCTATAATTGTTTTGATACAAAAATGTATCAGATGAAAAAAAGTGGGAGGGGGTGAAAAAATATGTCTCAATATTCAGAAGTTATTGGCAATAAAAAGAAAAGAGATCAGAGTTATGAGGACGGTGTTATTGATAGGGCTTTTGTTAGACTTGTTGATAATAATCGCTTTAAAAGTGATTCTGATTATGCTAAAGGTGTTTGTGATGCTGTGCATCCGTCTATGCTTGATGTTGATCAGTCTAGATTAACTCTTGCTTTTAAACGTAGTTTAGAGAAAACTTGGTAATTTAATTTTATTGTGATTTTAAAACAAAAAAAAGAGGTGAAAAAAGGTTATGTCTAAAGAAAAATATTATCACATTAAGTCTAATGATAATTTGCACGAAATAGCTGAACTTGAATATAATCATTATTTAGCTTTAGTGATTGACGCGGAGGAAAGCGGCGATTATGATTTGGCGGAGGTTTATCGGAATACAGCTGATAAGCTTGCTTATCTACAAACTCGTATGTTTTTGCCGGGGTTGACTTGGGAAGAAATGTCGTTTTTAAAAGAGGTTTCTTTTGCTCGTGCTGTTCGTGGCGATGAAATTTATTACTGTAGTGATCGTTATCTTGAGGACGGTTATGAAGCAAGTTATGTAGATGAGTCTATAGATTAATAAAGGTAGAACAATGGATAAGAATTTTAAATTTGCTAAACGATTTTTAGAATTGCGTGTAAGCAAGGGTATTTCACAGAGAGAGCTTGCGAGAATGTTAGGAACGAGTGTTCAAGTTGTAAAGGAAAAAAACATTTATTCTGTGTCGGGGCTCCGAAGGGGCGAAAAGTGTATAATCTTTATATTACGTTTATTTGCGCCGGGTTAAAAAAAGAATATAGTATTATATGCGCTCGTAACGGTCATCATTATATAGTTAAGAGTTTAAAAGGACAAAATCATAAACGTACTATTTTGATTTATCAGCTTAAGAGTGGAGTATATAATGTAATTGTTTTTGAGGAGCTTGGTCGTGAAGCGTTTTTCGAACGTTTTGAGCGTGAACAAGACGTTGTTTTTTGGATATTGGATATGACTAAAAATACATAAGTATAATTTTTTTGGTAGGTGCCGGCGAATTACTTTTGAATATTTGGGAATAGGGTAATACCCTTATCTATGCGTAAAACAATAGTTTTACGCATAGATAAGGGTGTTTTAAGAGTAAAAACACGACTTTTTTGCCATTAGTTATTATTTTTTCTTTCTGTCATTAATGTCATATAGATTCTTTTACATTATGTAAAAAATAATCGGCGCAATTTATAGCGGCGATTTTTACGTGTTCATATGTAAGACCGCCCTGTAAGTAACCGATATACGGCGATTTTATAGGCGCGTCGGCGGACAACTCTATGGAAGAGCCGCCTATAAAGCCGCCCGCCGCCATTATGACCTCATGCTCATAGCCGGGCATTGCCCAAGGCTCGGGCGTAACAAAACTATCTACGGGCGACGTTTTTTGTATAATTCTCATAAAGTCAATCAGTTGTTTCTTGTCGTGAAACTCTATCGACGTTATGATGTCAAGCGGTACTTTACCGGGCTTAGGCATAGTTTTGTATCCAAGCTTATCAAATAACGCCGTCATTAAGGCGCATCCCTTCAAAGCCGCGGCGACGACGTTGGGCGCAAAGAACAGCCCTTGGTAAAAAGATAGATATCCGCTTACGAACGACGTAATCTCCGTGCCTATCGACGGCGCCGTAAACCTGTTTGATATGCGTTCGATCAAATGCTTTTTTCCCGCGATATACCCGCCCGTCGGAGCAAGGCCGCCGCCCGGATTTTTTATAAGAGAACCCGCTATCAAATCCGCGCCGACTTGCGTCGGCTCAAGCTTATCGGTAAATTCACCATAACAATTATCCGTCAATATTACGATATCCTCGTCTATAGCCTTTACAAATCCACATATTTTTTTTATATCGGTCAGCGATAGCGCGTCGCGCCAATTATAGCCCTTTGAGCGTTGTAAAAAGACAACTTTCGGAACATCCATGTTGTTTAACAAGATATTTTTTATACTTAAGGTGTCAAATTTGTCATTTTTAAACTCAACAAACTCATAATTAATACCAAAATCCTTTAATGACCCGGCGTTTTCTTTTGAAATCACGTCGTTTAGCGTGTCGTAAGGCTTGCCGCTTATCGACAGCAATAGACCGCTCGGTCGTAATAGCCCGAACAAAGCCACGGTTAAGGCGTGCGTACCCGACGCTAAATAAGGAGAAAAAATAGCGGCTTGACTGCTCGTAATGTCCGCAAATAAAGCGTTTAGCGTATCTCTGCCGACGTCGCCGTAGCCGTAGCCGGTCGTTCCGCTAAAATGTCTTTGGGAAATCTTGTTTTTTTGAAACGCTTCAAGCACCTTATTAAAGTTATACAAGGCGGTTTCGTCTATTTTTTTGTAAACGGACTTAAGCGACAGCTCCGCTTCGCGGATTAGTCTCAAAGTATTTGAATCCATTTTTTCACCTATTGCAGCAAAGTATTCTATATGATTACATTTTTAAGAATACTACAATCGCTCACTTTTTATCTAAAGGTTGTTTGTAAGTTGTAATCTATTTATTATTGAATTTTCTATATCGCGGTATGCGCGTACATCGTATGAATCAAACCAAAGGATATCCTTATAGCGCTTAAACCATGTGATTTGTCTTTTGGCATAGTTTCTCGTGTGCCGTTTGACCGTGTCGATTGTTTTTTCCAAAGGCGCGCCGTTAACAAAATAATCCTTAAATTCTTTATAGCCTATAGATTGCATACTTTGCATCTCAAAGGTTAATCCGTTATCCAAAAGCGTAGTTAGCTCTTTTAAAAGTCCGTTTTTTATCATCGTATCGGTTCGTTCGTTGATTTTTTCATACAATTCGCTTCTGTCCGGACTA
>JAISQX010000199.1 GCA_031273965.1 Clostridiales bacterium | reverse complement strand
CGTTTTGGTGCGGATAAGAGGAGTTATTCTTTAATAAAAACTACGCGTTTTAGCGCCATTTTTTAAATAAAAACGCCGTTTTCATCGTATAAAAACACACTTTAACATCGTTTTTTATTTTTTCTTGCCCACTCTTTGCCCACTATAATATGATGTGATTACTGATTGTCTAAGTCAATTTCAAGGGATTTTAAAAGTTCTTTTTGTTTGTCGGGGAAAAAATGCGCGTAGGTATTTAACGTTTGTTCTATGTTCTTATGCCCCAATCGTTGGGCAACGGCGAGAATGTCATTTCCTTTGTTTATCAATAGGCTGGCGTGGGAGTGTCGGAAGTCGTGTAGTCGTATTTTCTTCACGCCGGATTTTTCGCAATAAATTTTTAAATATCGTCTTATATTCTCCGGGGGCAAGGGTCTGCTATTGTTAAAGACAAAATCTCCAGAGGTGACAGACTTTAATTTAATTAATAGCACACACAAGTTTTTAGGCATATAGATTGTGCGAACTGAGCTTTCGTTTTTTGGTGTATCGTATATGACATACGTTGTGCCGGTTTCATGAAAGTCGCATTGCTTTGAGATATAAACTGTGCCGTTAGCAAAATCGATGTCATTCCAAATGAGAGCCAAAGCCTCGCCGCGGCGCGCCCCCGTCAGATACAGAAAAGAAAAAAACGCTTTATATATTAGGTTATCCGCACAGGATATAAACCTTAGAAATTCATTTTCCGTCCAAAAAAGCATTACTTTTGACGCTGAAGTATTCTTAAAGTTTTTCGCACGTGAAGCGACGTTCGGTATATTGTAAACGTTGTTTCCGAAACGGAAAATGGCATTTAGATTAGAATAAATCCTCTTTAAATACTCAAATGAAAACCCCTTTGCGTATATGTCGCGTTTCCATTCCAAAATTTTCTCCACAGTGATGTTCTCGATTAAAAGATTTTCAAAATGTGGAAGTATGTATTTTTTTATTACTTCGTCGTTCGAGCGTAGGGAACTGTGCTTCAGTTCGCTCTCCTTAATAGACCAAAAGCTTGCGTATAAGTCGCCGAAGGTCATTTTGTTAGGGTCGGCTTCGGTTTTTTTATGCTCCTGCGTATATTTGATATAAGCGGCTTCGGCATCTTTTTTGCGTTCAAATCCCGATAGACGTTTATGCTTAACCTGTCCGTCGTCTATCGTTATGAACCGCACCGCCCATAATCCGCTGTTTCTTTTTTCATAACTTGCCATAGGGGTACCTTTAAAATTAAAAAATTACTTTACCGACACAATAAGCGGTGTCGTCAGTAAAATATATATCCTTATAATCCTCGTTAAGAGAGTGCAAGCAATATCTATCGTTTTTGTAAAGTAATTGCTTACAATAGGCATCCCCCTCTATTATAAAAATACCAATATCACCTATATCTACACTCGGTTGCCTGTGAACGAATACTATGTCACCGTGATTAATTTTCGGTTTCATGCTATTTCCAGAGATACGTATGCCGAACTCAACGCCGCGCGGTATTGATGGTACTTGTACCATATCAAAACTTTCATCGTCCGTCAAATAATTTCCGTATCCCGCGGCCGCGGATTGCGTATACACTTTTATATATTGAGCTTGTTCTGTAGGTTTATTTCTTAGCTCCTGCTTTATTCTTGCGTCAAGCTCTTTTTTTGTTGTATTTAAGATCTTTATAGGTGTTTCTCCTTGCGCATTCGCGTCAAGGTGTCTTAGCTCCAGTTCTATAAGCGTTTGAATTATTTGCTTGCTATTGATATTTAGCGAGCGATATTTTTTTATAAGGTTGCTTTCGTCAAGGGAGTATTTGTCTCCCGGCGTTTCCAACAAGTCATCAACGGTCATATCTAAGGCTTTACATATTGTTATGACTGTATTAATGCTTGAATTTTCAATTCCGCGCTCTAAAACATTTTTTACGGTCATATATGGCAATTCTGCTTTTTTGCTGAAAGTGTTTATATTATATCCTTGATTTGCAATTATCATTTTTAATTTTTCGGTTGGAGTCATATTGTTCTCGTCCATAGAATAGTTGTTCGTTTCGTTTTTTATGTTGTCTCCGTACATAATATAGTCTATGCTTACATCAAGCGCGCTCGCAATAGCAAATAACGTTTCTATTTTTGTTTTTTTAATGTTTTCTTCATCTTCTAAAATGTAGTATAAAGTACTTCTCTTTAAATTTGTCTTTTCGACAAGTACATTCATCGTAATATTTTTTTCACTCATGGCCTTTTTTATTCTATCAATAACTGTGTTCATTTAGCCACCTCTATTCAATTATAGATTAAAATCTTAGTTTTGTAAAGTATTAGTCCAACAAAATAGAAAAATATTTTAAAAATGAGCAAAAAACACTTGACATATCCAACATGCTGGATTATAATACTCTTGTAATCCAATGTGTTGGAAAAATGTAAAAGGAGGTATTATGTATAAAAATCTTAAAGCGGAAATGATAAAACAAGATATAAAGGCAAAAGACATTGCGGACTTACTCGGTATTAGAACAGAAACAGCACGGTTAAAAATCAACGGCAAAATTTCAACCAACATTGAAGACTGCGAAAAAATTGCCTCTCTATTTAAAGAGAATAACGGACTTGCTTACTTATTCAAAAACGATCAACAAGGAGGTATAAACGGACATGACACCGGAACGTCGACTGGAAATCTTTTCGAAGGAAGTGTTAACGAAGGATGATATACAAGAAATTTGCTGTGTTGAAGATACAAAGGCGGGCGAAATAATGAGAACAATAAAAGCACGAAGCGACCGTTTACATGTATCTACTGTAGTACATATACAAGACTATTTAGACGCGTATAAATTACCTGTCGATAGATACTTAATGACGAAAAAAATACGACCTTATGAAATAGAAAGCGAAGAAGGAATAAATAAATGAAAGCAGAAAAAGAGCAGACAACGCTACGGTTGCCTGCGGAGTTGAAAGAGGATTTGATGAGAGAGGCGCAAGAATTAGGATACAGCTTTAACGAGTATGTTTTACTGCTTATTCATAGAGCGCGTCGGTATCAACCTCAATAATGCCGTGTTGGGTCTCATAGTCGGCGACAATTCGGGTAAGAGTGATTTCAATGAAATTGTTAAAAGAGCGTTTTTCTTGGTCTGCTATATATTTTACTTTGAGATATAATTCGTCATCTATACGACAATTTCTTTGAGGCTTAAGATTTTTGCCCATGGTTTAACTCC
>JAISQX010000180.1 GCA_031273965.1 Clostridiales bacterium | reverse complement strand
AAAAATATTGATAAAAAGGAAGCCCGTTGTGAAGATAACGTTTAGATGGTACGGAGAGGACGACCCCGTCACGCTTGATAAAATAAGACAGATTCCGGTGGTAAGCGGCGTAGTAACGGCATTGTACGATACGCCTGTCGGCGGAGTTTGGAGCCGTGAAAGCATAGAAGCGCTGACGAGAGCGTGCGGGCAAAAGGGATTGGGATGCGAGGTGATAGAGAGCGTTCCCGTGCACGAGGACATTAAATTGGGACGCCCTTCCGCGCGTACGTATATAGACAACTACAAAGAAAACATAAAAAGGTTGTCCGAATACGGCGTTAAGTGCATTTGTTATAACTTTATGCCTGTGTTTGATTGGTTGAGAAGCGAGCTTAACGCTCCTCTTGCGGACGGCTCCAACGCGCTTGCGTATAGACATTCCGAGATTTTAGCATTGAACCCGTTAAATTCCGAATTATCGCTTCCGGGTTGGGACTCAAGCTATACGAAGGACGGTTTAAAGGAACTCTTGTCGGCTTATGCGGACGTTGACGAGGAAAAGCTTTGGTCAAATCTCTATGATTTTTTGTCGGAAATTATACCCGTCGCTAAAAAATGCGGAATAAAAATGGCTATTCATCCCGATGACCCGCCGTGGCGCATCTTCGGATTGCCGCGAATAATTACTAACCTGCAAAATATATAACGCTTTTTGAGTCTCGTACCCGAGGACGTCAACGGCATAACGTTATGTACGGGGTCTCTCGGCGCCGCGACCGAAAACAATCTCTTCGATATAGCCGACGCGGCGAAAGGGCGAATACATTTTGCGCATATGAGGAATATTAAGGTTTCGGGAGCGCGCGATTTTTCGGAGACGGCGCATCCGTCGGAATGCGGCGATATAGATATGTATGGAATACTCAAAAAACTTTTGGATAACGGTTTTTCCGGATACGTTCGCCCCGATCACGGGAGAATGATTTGGGGGGAAACAGGCAGATACGGATACGGGTTATATGACAGAGCGCTTGGGGCATGCTATATAGCGGGATTATACGAGGCGTATTTAAAACATAACGGCAAAGACCGACCGACGATAAGGAGTTTGGAGCTATATGAAAGATAAAGTAGCGGTAATAACCGGAGCGGGCGGCGTGTTATGCGGCGAAATAGCCGCCTATTTGGCTTCTCGCGGCGTAAAAGTAGCCCTTCTGGACATCAATGAAGAGGCTGTGCAAGAGATTGCTATGGAAATTTGCGACGGGGGCGGAGAGGCGAAAGGATATAAAGCCGACGTATTAAACAAAGAAAGTCTTCAAAAAACCCAAAAGAAAATAAGAGACGATTTCGGGGCTATCGATTTGCTTATAAACGGAGCCGGAGGCAATCATTCGTCGGCAACCACGGGAGAGGAATTTTACGGTTCCGTAAAAAAATCCGATAAGAGTTTTTTCGACCTTTCCGAGAGCGGCGTTGATTTTGTCTTTGATTTGAACTTTAAAGGAACATTTTTGACCACGCAGGCATTCGCAAAATCTATGGCGGAGCGCGGAAGCGGTAATATAATAAATATTTCGTCTATGAACGCGTTTACTCCGCTTACAAAAATACCGGCTTATTCCGCGGCAAAAGCCGCCGTGTCAAATTTTACGCAATGGCTCGCGGTATATTTTGCCGCTTGCGGGGTGAGAGTCAACGCGATAGCGCCGGGTTTTTTTGTCACAAACCAAAACAGAGCTTTGCTATATGACGCCGACGGCAATCTTACGGAACGTTCGCGAAAGATACTTAGAAACACGCCGATGAACAGATTCGGAGAGCCTAAGGAACTTTTAGGGGCGGTTAGGTTCCTTGCCGACGATAAAGAGAGCGGATTTATTACCGGAGTCGTGTTGCCTATAGACGGCGGTTTCAACGCTTACTCGGGGGTATAGACTCGCCGTTCTTTCAGCGGCTTTTACGGCGCAATATCGCCGCGTAAAAAAAAGCGCCTGTCGGAGCTTATTATGAGGAATAAATAAATGGAACAAGTCAGGTTTGCCGTTGTGGGCATAGGGCGTATGGGCGGAACTCACGCGTATCAATTGTTGAGGGGAAGAGTAAAGGGAGCTTGCCTTGCCGCCGTATGCGATATATCGGACGAAGCGCTTTTAAAGTTTGCTTGCAGACACAAAGCGACGGGGATTCCGGCGTTTAAATCATATAAGGAGATGTTGGACGGCGCGGGATTTGACGCGGTCATCATAGCCGTTCCGCATTATTTTCATATAGAGATAGCCAGATTCTTTATCGAGAATGGCAAATACGTTCTAATAGAGAAGCCCATAGGCGTCACCGTCGGAGAGGCTTACGCTTTTAACGATTTTTTGAAGGATTATGAAGGAAAAGCCGCCGTGATGTACAATCAAAGGACAAACCCCGTATACCGTAAAGCAAAGACAATCCTTGACAAAAAAGCTTTGGGGAAAATCGTACGCGCAAGTTTTATAATAACGGATTGGTATCGTTCGGACGCGTATTACGAGAGTAACGCTTGGAGAGCGTCTTTTGCGGGCGAAGGCGGCGGAGTGCTTATAAATCAATGCGTGCATCAACTTGACGTTTTGCAGTGGCTTATCGGTTTGCCGGAAAGTATAGAAGCGCATATTTTTACAAAGGGAAGGCGTATAACGGCGGAAAACGAGGTTACGGCGCTTTTGAAATATACGGATGACGTTTATTGTACCTTGAGCGCGTCGGGACGCGAACTTTGGGGCGCTAACAGGATAGAGATAGCGGGGGATCGCGGACGCCTTGTCATAGGCAAAAACGTTATGAAGCATATATCGTGGAAGTATTCGGAGCCTGAGGTAAACGCTTCGACGACGCAAGGATACGGATACGCGCCGAAGCGCGTTCGGTATTATTTTTACGGTTTACGGCTCATTCCCGATCTGATATCGGGACAGCAGATAAGAATAGTAAAAAACTTTACGGCGCATATTAAGAAAGGCGAAAAGCTTATTTCGCCCGCCGAAGAGGGCGTAAACGCTCTGTCGATTATAAACGGAATATACCTTTCCGCTTGGGAAAACAAAGCCGTCAAGCTGCCGTTGGACGGAGCGATATACGAAAAGGCTTTGAAAGAAAAAATTAGAGAAGAGTCGGAAATAAAAAACGACGTCAGAAAAAATACGGACTAATCGGCTTATAAAAAATATTTGATGAGGAGAAGTTATGTTCTTAATATCGGGATTTTATGACGAAGCAACGTCGGATACGGACAAGCAGTTGGAATTGATAAAAAAACTCGGACGCAAATATCTTTGTCCGCGCGGAATAGGGGGAAAAAACATTTCAGACTATACCGCGGATGAATTTGAAAGGCATATTGTCCCCCGGCTTGACGCCGCGGGAGTTAAGCTGTCATCCTTAGGCTCTCCCATAGGAAAAATTCAATTAAACGACGACGAGGCTTACGCGCGCCAATTAAATAAACTTAAAGAACTTATAAAAATAGCCAACCTTACGGGTTGTAAATATATAAGGTGTTTTTCGTTTTTTGCCGACGCTAAGACCGCGAATGATAAAACGACAAAGAAAAAGGTAACGGATAGATGGAAAGGCTTTTTGGAAACGACGGAGGGCGGCGAAACGATACTTTTGCACGAGAATGAAAAAAAGATCTACGGAGATGTGCCGGAGCGCGTTTTGGAGCTTTACGGAGCGCTGAATCATCCGCATTTCAAGCTATGTTACGACGCTTCGAACTATATACAATGCGGTATAGACCCGTGGAAAGCATATTTGGATACGAGGGAATACACGGTTTATTATCATATGAAAGATTGTATCGACGGCGTGGAGGTTCCGCTCGGAATGGGAGACGGACGTATAGCCGATATAATAGAGGATTTGAATAAACGCGGGTACGACGGTTTTTTGACTTTGGAGCCGCATACGGCGAAATATGCCTTACTTAGAAAGCTCTTCCGTCTTACGCCGTTGTGTTTGACAAAATACGGAAAAGTCTTTGGAAAAATCGATAAGCAAATGAACAAAAGCGCGTTTGAGTCCGTCGGACGGGAAGAGGTGTTTGTTTGGCAACATGATAATCTGGTCAAAATAATAAAGGAATCTGGCGGACTCTTCGAGTAATAGAGCCGGTGAAAAGCACATTTTTACAGCATAAGAGTCATCAAACCATTTGGAGGTTAAAAGAATGGAAAAGGTTCGTTACGGTATAATCGGTATAGGTAAGATGGGTCACCGTCACGCGGAAAAGCTTAATAAAGGCTTGGACAAAAACGCCGTACTCACCGCGGTTTGCGATATTGCCGAGGAAAGACGCGAGTGGGCTAAAAATAATCTGAAAGACGTCAAAATCTTTACGGATTACAAAGAGCTTTTGTCTTGCGCGGAGGTTGACGCCGTAATAGTCGCGACTCCGCATTACGATCATCCGGTCATAGCGAAGGAAGCTTTGCTTGCGGGTAAGCATGTTTTGACGGAAAAACCGGCGGGAGTCTTTACGAAGGCGGTGCGCGAGCTTAACGAGCTTGCCGAGAAGAAACCGGAGCTTGTTTTTGGCATTATGTATAATCAGCGTACAAATCCGCTCTATAAAAAGGCGAAAGAGATAATAGAGAGCGGCGAAATGGGAAGCATAAAACGAATAAATTGGATAATAACCAACTGGTATCGTCCACAGGCTTATTACGACCAAGGCGGTTGGCGCGGCACCTGGGCGGGAGAAGGCGGCGGGGTGCTTATAAATCAATGTCCGCATCAATTGGATTTGTTCCAATGGCTTGGTGGAATGCCCGTCAAACTGAAGTGTTACTTAAAGACGGGAGTCAACCGCGATATTAGCGTCGATAACGACGTGACGTTTTATACCGAATATGCAAACGGGGCAAGCGGAATATTTGTCACTTCTACTCACGATTACCCCGGAACAAACCGTCTTGAGATAGACGGCGACGGCGGAAAACTCGTTATCGAACAAAACCTTTTGACCGAAAAATTAGTGTTTGAAAGACTTAAAATAAAAGAATCGGAATTTAACGCGAAAAACAAAAAGTTCATGCCGCGTATTCCGTCGAAGAAAATAAGGAAAAAGACGGGAATGTTCAAAAATGCCGTGATACTCGGTCTTGTAGGTCAGCATATGAATATCTTGAGAAATTTCAGTCTTGCCGTATTAAAAGGAGAAAAGCTTATAGCGCCCGGGAGGGAGGGAATCAACGGGCTTACGCTGTCAAACGCCGCGTATCTTTCGGGTTGGACGGGTAAGGAAGTCAGTCTTCCGTTGGACGAGGAGCTTTTCATTTATGAATTAAGCAAAGCCGTGGAGAGAGAAAAGCAAAACACGCATGCATAGCGTGCCGTCGGGCTTTCGCGCCGTCAAAATAAGCGCGGAAGTCCGGTTAAGGCGCGCAAAAGAAAAAGAAATCGTAAAAAATAAAATGCACGGAGGTTTTTGAATATGTCCGATGCAATTATACCGGTTCGCGACGCCGGTCTACAAAAGAAATATTTAAAGCCCAAGGACTATGTGACGTTTTCAATGGCGAAATTCGCCGCAAGCGCCGTAATAGGTCTTACGCAAGGGTATCTTTTGATTTTTTACACCTCGGTCTTGGGGGTGGAGCCCGTTACGGTGGGAATAATGTTTCTCGTCGCTAAGATTTTCGACGGGCTAAACGACCCTTTGATGGGCACGATAGTAGACAGAACAAAAACGAGGTGGGGTAAAATGCGCCCTTATCTCTTTTTCGGAGCCGTACCTTTCGGAATATTGACTATACTTTTATTCTTACCGACTACGGGTATGAACGCCGCGGGGAAAATCATTTATATGTACATAACGTACATTCTGTACGGAATAGCCGGGACCATCATAAACGTGCCTCTCGACGGATTGCCCGCGGTGGCGTCGCCAAATAACGAGGAGCGTACAAAAATAATTTCCGTCAGCCGTATAATAGGCTCTATAGGCGAACAATCGGCTTTGGTGCTATATTCGCTTTTCGCGTTGTTTTTGCCCATGAAAGAGACATATTTGACTATGGGTTTAACAATCGGAATACTCGCGCCGGTATTTATGCTTCTCGGCACATTCAACATAAAGGAGCGTATCGCGCCGACTAAGGAAGTACCCAAAATCATAGACGGCTTTAAGTATCTTTTTTTAAATAAGCAGTTTTTGGCGCTCATCGCCTCAATGCTTTTGTCTTTTTTTAGAAATTTAGTTTCGGCGGCCATAATCTATGTCGTCACGTATATTTATTCAAAAGGCTCTTTGAATATCTTCTTTGCTCTTCCCGGAGCAGTTGCGGCTATGGTCGGAATGCTCTTTGCTCCTAAGCTAAAAAAGAAAATGGATTCCAAGCAGATTTTTATATTATCAACGTTCGTGCATTCCGCGGCGCTTTTAATTGTTTATATAGTCGGCTTTGATGTGCCTTGGGCGGTGACCGCCGTGCTTATGGCGACGGCGATGCTGCCGGTGGGACTATTGAACGTAGTGCCGCATTTTATGGCTATCGATACTCTCGATTATTGGGAAGAAAAAACCGGTAAAAGACAGGAGGGCATAACCTTTGCTCTCGTGTCGTTAAGAGGTAAGGTGTCGAGCGCGTTCAAGGATTTTGTGCTTGCGGCATTACTTTCATATTTTATGTTTGCCACTCCGCTTCAATCGATCAATAAGCATGCGCCGGCTCAGTTGGAATTTACAAAGAGCGGAATATTTATGATTTTCACAATAATTCCCGCCGCGCTCAATTTGATATCCGTTATACCGTTGATATTTTATAAATTAGACGGAAAAACAATGGCAAAAATAACCGAACGCCTTTCGGCAAAACGCGCCGCTTCTTATATCGGAGAAACAAATAAGGCGGAAGGAGAAACCGTATGAAAAAAATGCGTTACAAAAAAATACTTGCCGTCGTGTTGGTTTCGGTGTGCGCGGTCATACTTTTCGGCTGTACGGGCGCCGGGGAATCGGATAACTTTTTCGTTAAATTTGACGAAGTGAAAAGAACTTTTGAGTCCGCGTCCGAGTACTCGTACGAAATGACCATAGAAACCGCGACCCTATCAAACTATGACGCGCAAAACCGCGTATTGCCCGCTAATAAAACGGTAAAGGAATCCGACAAGTGGGACAGACCGCTTTTAAGTTATAAGTTTATAAAAAAAGGCGCCGATTGGTATGCCGAATTGGTTTTTACCGACACAAAAAAGGACGAAAACGGTTTTCCCGTTTTCTCCGATAAGGACAATAACCGGCCGGAATACGTAGATTCCATGACGGCTAAATTTTTCTTTTTATCCGGAAGCTTACGCGTAAGCGTAAACGGTTCCGGCATATACGACGGCGACCTTGAGAGTTTCGATGCGGAGCAAGCCGGTTATGAAATAATAGGGTGTTACGGATTTTATAATATTGCGGAAGTTTATTTTGAAGAGGCGAACGCGAACGCCGTTTTTTTCTCGCATAGCCGAAAATGGTTTTCAAAAGATATTTTTGTCTGTTCCACGTACGGTATTAAGGAGCGCGAAGCTTATTACGGAAACGGGGTATTTTTGCCTTCCGCCGATATTCTTAGCGGAGGCGAAAAGTATATTCCCTACGGATTAAGTCCGAATAAAGAGGGAGCCGACGAGGATTTGAGATTTGATTGGAAAAACATAGATTCGGTGTTGTCCGAGACGCGGTGCTATACCGCAAAAAAAGGCGTGATAACGACTATTGAATTTTACCGCGAGATATTCGGCTCAAATTATAAAAAAAGCGTGCAGATATGGAATAACAACGAAGTCGAGACATGGAGCGGCGACGGAGTTTTTAAATCGGTTTGCACCGTGGAATTTAAATATCCGGACAAAAATACGAATATACAAATACCGCCGTTAAGCTGATTATTAAATTTTTATAAGCAAATTATAAAAAAGTGATTAAGCGATATAGGGGTGATAGTTATGATGAAAAAAAGAATAAGCGTCGTTGTTTTTTCGGTTATTATCATGAGTGTGACAGTAGTTTTCGCGGCTTTCAGGCTTTATTACGAAAGCGATGAAGAGGGCATTTCCGAGATATATAAATACCGATTAAATGAAGACGGGAGCCGTGTAGCCGACATTCCACGCGACATTTATTTAAAAAAAGACGCTTTGCCGGCGGATAAAACCGTATACGACGCATTAAATTATGGCTTGTCCGAGGACAATAGCGGCGCCGCAAATTCCGAAGCGATATCGCGCACCGTTCATGTTGCAAAAGATACCGGCGGAGTCGTTTTTATTCCTTTCGGTAAATACAAAGTAAGCGGTATAGAGTTAAAATCTAACGTTACGCTGTGGGTAGATTACGGCGCGGTTCTGACGTCTATGGATTATGATGAAAACAGAGCTTCGTCTTCGCCGTTAAAAACTGCGGTCATATATGCGGAAGGAGCGGAGAATATCGCTATTACGGGCGGGGGCATTGTAGACGGAAACGGAATAAGCTACACGCAACCGTCAAAAAAATCGACGCGTTTTCTGCCCATGTCGAATTTTAATTTAAAAAAAAGAGTGCTTTCGGCGAGGGCAAGGATAAGAGCGCCAAAGGGCGAGCGTTATAATATAATAAATCTGCTTGATTGTAAAAACGTAAAAATATCAAATATCGAGCTTCGCGAATCGGCGGTATGGACGCTTGTCGCGAAAAATTCATCCGAAATATCGATAGATAATATCGTCATAGACAACAATATATACGTGGCAAATTCCGACGGCATAGATCTCGTGGGATGCGACGACGTCAATATAAAAAATTGTTTTATAGCGACGGGTGACGACGGAATATGTATAAAGTCAAACAGCGGAAGAAGTGTGAAAAACATAGCCGTATCGTCTTGCGAAATTATGTCGCTTGCGAATTGTTTTAAGATAGGAACCGAAACAATCGAGGATATATCGAATATAGAGGTTTTCGATTGTTTCTTTTTTGTTACGGAGATATCCGGAGGGTATTCCGGAATTGCGATCGAATCGGCGGACGGCGCGGATATAGACGGCGTACGTATAAGGAATATCAAGATGCAAGGCGTGAGCGCGCCTCTTCTGATTTGGCTCGGTTGCCGTTTTATGAACGCGGATAAGAAGAACGTCGGGAGTATACAAAATATCTCTATAGAAAATACAGAGGCGTATGATACCGAGATTACAAGCGCCATTGTCGGTTGCGCATATAAAGGCGGAGTATATAAGCCAAAAAATATTGTTATCGATAAGTTTTTTTCAAAATACAGGGATACGGAGGAAAGTCTGAATATTTTGAAAAACCCGCCCGGAATTCAAATGAACGGCTATCCGGAAATCACACGCGTTTCTCACATTTGGCTTTTGTCGCACGAGTTGAGTTTATACCGCGATTTGCCGTCTTACGGCTTGTATATCCGACATGCGGACGGAGTAATACTCAAAGACGCCGTATTTGTGCCGCGCGCGGTAAACGAAAGAAAAGATATAATAATAGAAGAATAAAATATTAAAATACAGGGGGCACATTTATGGAAAACGTAGCGCAAAATGCGGATCATGACGTTGCGGTAAGCCGCAAAGAGAGTTTTTTCTTTGCGTTAGGCGACTTCTTCGGCGGCGCGGGCAGTCTCGTAACCACGGTTTACGTGGTGTATCTGGCGATAAACGGATTAAATCCCGGACTCGCCGCGTCTATCGTCATGATAGCCAAAATTTGGGACGCCGTCACCGATCCCTTAATGGGCGTCATAAGCGACAATACCCGTTCAAAGTGGGGACGCCGCCGACCGTATATTTTTGCGGGCGGACTCTTAATACTGCTGTCCTTTACGCTTTTATTCATGCCGTTGTACGCCATGGAGTCACAATGGCTAAAGTACGGACTTTACTTAATCGCGTATTTGGTTTTTTCTACGGTTTCCACGATTATAAGCGTTCCGTACTCCGCGTTGCTTACGGAGATAACTTCCAATCATAACGAGCGCAATAAGATAAACACGATAAGGCTTGTCGTATCCATGTTGTCCAGCGCATTGTCGGCGGGAGTGCCTATAATACTTATCGAGACGTTGCAAAGCAACGACAGTGATATGACGGTTTCGCTTTTTAGCGTAATGATGATCTTAGGGTTCGGGATATTATACGCCGTGCCGCTTGTGCTTTGTGCTATTTATTCAAAGGAAAGGTTACCCGTGCCCAAAGAAAAAGCGGTTTTTTCGATAAAAGAATTTGTCAAGCCCTTGAGGGTAAAAGCTTTCGTATGTCTTGTGGTCATGTATTTCACAGCGTTTACGTGTATGGATTTGATTACGACAAATATTATTTATATGATGGATTACGGGCTTAACGTCAGCTTTACTTCTTTTTATATACTTGCTACCATTATGGTGTCTTATGCCGCCACTATACCTTTGCATAATAAGCTCATGAAGACAAAATCCAAAGCCTTTCTTTTTCGCGTGGGAATACCTCTATACATGGTAGGAATAGTTTTTTTATGTCTGTATCCCGATACGTGGAACGAAAATTTTCTGTTCCCCATAGCCGTCGCCATAGGATTGGGAATGTCGGGCTGCCAGCTTTTACCGTGGTATATATTTCCCGACGTTGTGGATATAGGGGAATTAAAGTTTAAGGAACGCAATGCCGGTTCTTTTAGCGGCATAATGACGTTTATTAGAAAAACCACCGCGGCGGTAGCCATAGGCATATCCGGTTGGGTATTGAGCGCGGTTAATTTTCAAAAGCCGGAAACCGATAGCGTTACGGGAGTTGTGACAAGCTTTGAACAAAGCCCGGAAGCCATATTGGGTCTTAGACTTGTAATCATGATTCCGGTTATATTATTTATAACGGCGGCGTTTTTGTTTTCGTTAAAACTCAAGATAACGCCGCAGAGGAGTAAGCTTGTAAGTAAAGCGCTTGCG
>JAISQX010000156.1 GCA_031273965.1 Clostridiales bacterium | reverse complement strand
AAAAATATTTATTTTGTTCCTTTCGGTCAGGATGATTTTGTAAACAAAGCCAATTCGCTTGTCGCCGATTTTTCCAAGATATATGAAACGGTAAGAGCCGCGGAGGAAGGCAAACAAATACAGCCGGTATTACTATCTGGGTACGCAAAATAGGAATGCGGTCGGAAGACCTCTTTTATGTTTTTTATAAAATGTATTGCTTTTACGGATTATTTTTGTTATAATATTCCGGACATGAGAAGCGGCAAACGCGCGTTTTTTTTGGCGAGTACGATAAGGAGATGAGAAAGACGGTATGTCGGATAAGAGGATAAAAACTATTGCTTTGATAGCGCATGACAACAAAAAATCCGAAATAGTCGAGTGGGCGAAGTCGCATATAGATAAGCTAAAGAGTTTTAATCTTTGCGGAACGGGTACGACGGCAAAATTGATTACAAAAAATACGGGCTTAAAAATCAAAGCTTTTTTGAGCGGGCCTTTGGGCGGAGATCAGCAAATAGGCGCGGGAATTGCGGAGAAGAAGATAGACGCCGTAATGTTTTTTTGCGACCCTCTTCAGGCGCAACCGCATGATCCCGACGTTAAGGCGCTTTTACGAATAGCCGTGGTTTATGACGTTCCGATAGCGACAAACAAATCCACGGCGGATTGTATTATAACATCCGCGTTTCTGGATTGCGAACGGTGAAAAAACTATTTTACGACGACGTCGACTTTTAAAACCAATGAAATTTTTTGGGCGATGCCGCTATATAAAAAAGCCGTCTACGAATTAAAAAGGTTTGGACGATAGAGCGGCGAAAAGATTTGAGGGATAGTTCTAAATATAGTTTAATCGGTTGATTTTTCGCGCCGTTTTTTATATGATATGTTCATGACTACAACGGTAGCAAAGAATAGTACAAAACAGTACATAATTTTGTGAACATTACGAGGTCGCATTTACCGAGCGTACACGCTTTAATATATTATCTCTATGCTAACCTGCGCGCGCCGACGGCAGACACCTCTTTTATAGATTGCGCTCTCATTTTTTCTTCAGCTAAAATTAAGCGGTTTGTCGCTTGTACAATACAAATTGTATGCCGCTCAAATGAAAACCGTGATTTTGTCCACTCATTGCGGAGTCATATCATTGACTTTTGCGGCGCTTTTTGCTAAAATAAACGAATGAAAATGGAAAACATAAACGGTATAGCGGTTGTTCGCGGCGAGGGTTTAATTTTAATCGACACGCAGACCGCGCTTGGTTTAATTGCAGACGCAAGTTACCATGCGGACAGTTCAAAAATTATTTTATTCAAAGAAAATGTAGCGGAGGATTTTTTTAAGCTGTCAACCGGGCTACTCGGCGAGGTTTTGCAAAAGTTTGTCACTTACGGCGTAAAGTTAGCGATTGTCGGCGACTTTTCAAAGTATACGAGCAAGCCGCTACACGATTTTATATATGAAAGCAACAAGGGCGGGCACATATATTTTGTGACGGACGAACAGTCGGCGATTAAGAAACTGAGAGAATAGAGCGACGGAATGGATGACTTAAAAAACAATATGGACAAACTTCATACGACGGGACGGGGGGATATTTTTTGACCGCAAGAGCGAAAAGGTCGTATTATTATTGTAGGAAATAATCTAACGCCGACCACTACACTTTATTATGAATATTTAAATGATAAGCGGTTTTATTGAGAAGCCGCTTTTTAACTTCCGAATAAACTCCGTATTGTAAATTTCAGCACTTACTACAACACCCGCGCCAATTTTAAATTTGATTTTAGAATTTATTAGATAGTGTTAAAAAATATTTCTTGAGATAGTACCTTAAAGTAGTTGACCGTAACGGTCAGCTGTGTTATACTAATATTGACCGATACGGTTAATGGCGGTTGTGTAATTATAATACGAGGTAAAACGCATGGATGCTTTTGAAAATTTTAATAAAGCGCCGCCCGGTAAGCGGCAAGCCGTACTAAATGCGGGGTTCGTTTGTTTCGGACGCGATGGTTACCAAAAAACCGCGATGAGCGAAATTGCAAAAACGGCAGGGGTGAGTAAAGCCGCGCTGTTCCACTATTTCGGTACTAAGAAGGCGCTATATGCGTATTTGTTTAAGTTTTCTTGCGCGGAAATCGCAAAGCAAATACAAACGGGAACTGATGATTTTTTTGAGTCCATATGGCTTGGGAGCGAAATCAAAATGCGAGTTATGGCAATATATCCCGGCATGTACGACTTCTTGCTTTCGATAGTAAAAGAGGACAACGACAACTTGACAAATGAACTTCGCACATATAATACGGAGCAAGTATCTACGGCAACCGCAACGCTGTTCGGCGGCGTAAATTGGAAAAAGCTGAAGCCGGAAGTAGATAAGCAAATGGCGATAGAGCTTGTTTCATATGTTTCAAGCGGATATATACGCGACCATGCCGGAAAGGAACCGCCGGATGTTATAGCATCGAAGCTAAAAGAATATTTGAAACTGCTTAGAAAAGCGATATATAGGGAGGAATATCTATGAGTGTTATAGCAATAGACAATTTGACCCGTGATTACGGAAGCGGCAAGGGAGTTTTTGATCTTTCGTTAAAAGTCGGGCAGGGCGAATCATTTGGGTTTCTCGGTCCTAACGGAGCGGGAAAAACAACGACTATACGTCACATACTCGGTTTTA
>JAISQX010000132.1 GCA_031273965.1 Clostridiales bacterium | reverse complement strand
ATTCTGTCTTTTGCGCCTTTTAACGTAGCTCCGCTACGCCCTAAGGCGCAAAAAGGTCAAAATTTATCTCAAAAATCCGCTCGCAAAAATCTCAAATTAATTATTCCGCCGCCTCTTTCTAAAAAAACTAAAAATACGCTCGTTACGCATTTTTTGAAAATTGCGTATTATAGATAAGCGCGTAAAGACCGCGTTTTTCAAGCAATTCCTTATGCGTTCCGCTCTCTTTCAACTCTCCGTCTTGCATGACGAGTATCATATCCGAGTTAATTATCGTGGAAAGACGGTGCGCTATTACAAAACAGGTTTTATCTCTCGTAATTTTTTCGACGGCGTCCTGGACTATACGTTCGGTAAGCGTGTCTATAGACGACGTCGCTTCGTCAAAGATTATGACTTTACTTCTTTTTACCATGGCTCTGGCTATTGACAAAAGCTGTTTTTGCCCTTCCGAAAGATTGCCCGCTTCCTCGTTTATAACCGTGTTGTATCCGTCCTTTAACGCCGAAATAAACTTATCCGCGCCTGCGGTCACGGCGGCGGTTCTTACGTCTTCGTCCGTCGCGTCAAGCCTCCCGTAACGAATATTTTCCATGATTGTTCCGTTAAAAAGCCAAATATCCTGCAAAACCATAGCTATGTTTTTTGTATACTCTTTCTTATCGTACAGAGCTATATCCTTGCCGTCCAACAGTATCCGCCCTTCGTCGGCATTGTAAAAACGCATTAATAGCTTGACTATCGTCGTCTTTCCCGACCCTGTTTGTCCGACTATAGCCACGCGGCTTCCCGCCGGAATTTTTAAATTTAAGTTTTTTAATATAGGCGTATCCTTATCATAACCGAAAGTCAGATTTTCAAATATTATTTCACCTTTTATATCGTTTATATCCGGCATTTTTTCCGGTTGTTTTGGCGTCTCTTCCTCTTCGCCGTTCAAAAACGCATATATCCTCTCCGCCGCCGCCACCGCGGATTGAAAGAGCGAGGACGTCTGCGCCGTCTGATTGATAGGCGTCGTAAACAATTGATCGTATTGCACAAACGCATATATGCTTCCTATACTAAAAGCCAGTAAAGGATTCGAACTGTCTATGATGACGAGGTACGCGCCCAAAACTATTATGGCGACGCATCCAAGATTGCTTATAAACACAAGCAAAGGATATATTATTCCGGATAAAGCCTGCGGCATCCATGCGGTTTCATAAAGCTTTTCGTTTATCTTATTGAATTTTTTCTCGCTGTCTCTCTCCATTCCAAAGGCTTTTATGACGCTGTGTCCCCCGTAAATCTCTTCGATATAGCCGTTCACCTCGCCAATGTAATTTTGTTGCTCTACAAAACGCTTTTGCGAACGTTTCGCTATAATCCTTATGGCAATATACGATAGCGGCAGCGTAAAAAGAACGACAAGAGTCAGCAGGACGTTCAACGTAATCATCATAGCCGTAATACCGATAATAGTGGTAACAGCCGTAACGATTTGCGTTAGCCCGTGATTAAGGGTGTTGCTTACGGTATCGACGTCGTTTGTTATTCTGGATAATAAATCACCGTGCGAATGCTTGTCAAAATATCCTACCGGCAGCTTACTTATCTTTTTGTTTATATCGGAGCGCATTTTGAGAGACGTCTTTTGGGAAACCGACACCATGATAAAACCCTGAAAGTACATAAAGAGCGCGCCGAATAAATACAGCAAAAATAAATCCCGAAGCTTCAAAAATATTCCGTCTTTAAAAGCCCCGTCCAATAATCCGCCGCCGCTTGAAATCATTTCCGTGAGTCCGTTAAATATGTCGTCCGTAAGCGTCGCCATAAGCTTAGGCGCGAATACGACAAATATCGTCGAAACGGCGGCGCAAAGACATGCGATAAGAATTAGGTACTTATATAACGACAAGCTTTTTACTAACTGTTTAAAGGTCTTTTTAAAGTTCGCGGGCTTATCGGTCACGCTCAAATCCGCGGCGTCGGTTCTACCGTAACCGCCAAAAAAATCCGTGGCTTGAGTGTTGCTTTGTTTAAAACCGCCTTTTGGATCTTCCGCCATTTTTATAAACCTCCGTTAGCGTCCGCAAAAATTTCCGTTTCTTCTTTCGGAAGCTGTGATTCGGCTATTTTTCTATACTCAGGACACGTCGTCATCAACTCGGCATGAGTTCCCTGTCCGGATATTCTTCCGTCGTTAAGCACTATAATATTGTCGGCGTTAAGAACCGACGCTATTCGCTGCGAGACTATGATTACCCCCGCGCCGTTCTGCCTCGTTTCGCGCAAAAGCTCGGCTCGTAAGTTTGCCTCGGTAACATAATCCAACGCCGAGAAGGAATCGTCCAATATATACCATTTTGGATTGCGAACGACGGCTCTCGCTATCGACAAACGTTGTTTTTGACCGCCGGAAATGTTTTTTCCGGCTTGGCTTATAGCGACGTCGTATTTATCCGCAAGCTCTTCGCTTTGCCCCTTCGCGCTGACAAAATCCTCCGCCTTGGCAACCTCTATCGCCCTGTCCATATCGGCGACGGAAGCGTCCGGATTGGACGCCAGAAGGTTTTCTCCGATGGTACCGGAAAAAAGCATCGGATGTTGAGGCACATAACCGATATTTTTTCGGAGCGTTTCCTGCGGGATATCTCTGACGTTTATCCCGTTTATATAGATAGCGCCTTCCGTCGGGTCATAAAACCGCAAAATAAGATTTATCAAAGTTGTTTTACCGCTTCCCGTAGCGCCGACTATAGCCGTCGTCATGCCCGCTTCCGCTTCAAAAGAGAGGTTTTTCAGAGCTTGAACCGACGAGTTTTTTTCGTACGCAAAGCCGACGTTCTCAAATTTAAAGTTAAACCTATCGCCTTTCGGCTCTATCGGGTTTTCGGCGTCGGTAACGGACGGTTGCACCGCCAAAATCTCCGAGATTCTCTTTATTGCCGCAATGGCGCGCGGCAAAAATATGATTGTCGCCGAAGTAAACAAAAACGCCATTATTATCTGAATCGTATATTGCAAGAAAGCCAAAAGGGTTCCCGGCAATAACGAACCGTTTGCAAGCAGATCTTCGCTTATCGTATACAGCACTATCGCCACGCCTAAAATATTCATCACAAGCACCATTGCGGGTTGAACGACGGCTATTATCCTGTTGACAAAAAGATTGTTCTTTTTGATTTTTAAATTTACGTCTTCGTAACGTGATTCCTCATATTTTTCGTTATCGTTGGCTTTTATTACCAATAACCCCCCGAGTCTTTCACGCATTATATTGTTAAGCTTATCCAAAAGCTTTTGAATACGAAAAATCTTAGGAGAAACGGTAAAGAATATAACGACGGCGGCTATCGCCATAAAAGCTATCCCCATCGACAATATAAAAATTAGGCTTATATTGACATTGAGGATTTTGTATACGTAAATCGGACCAAAAATAATGAATAAAAGAGAATATATCGTATTTTTTACAAAGAGAAAAAGCAAGCTCTGAAGATTGCCTATGTCGTTTGTCGTACGCGTAATAAGCGAACCCGTGGAAAATTTATCAAATTCGGCGTTCGAAAAACTCTGAACTTTTTTGAAGACGTCGCGGCGCAGGTCGCGCGTAAACCCGGAGGCGATTTTTGACGCGAGGATAACGATAAATACGGTCGCTGTAATACTTATCAAAG